>CAZUTN010000012.1:0-19841 GCA_964623365.1 uncultured Candidatus Bathyarchaeia archaeon | reverse complement strand
TTTTCGATGAACGCAAACGAGTTTTCCGATTGGTGACATGGCAGGTCTCTTTGGGGGCGGCCAGATGTTTGCAGTTCACAGAGAGCGAGAATAGGTTGAGAGATGTTGGATCACCTAGTGAGCTTGCAGCCGTGGCCCCTGCCTCGAACGGTTCGTCGGTGGGGGTGATCTGTGAAGCCGTCCGGCGTTGGCCGCTTGAAGCTCGATGTGAGAGCCTCTCGGGCTTCCGGTGACCCCCTCATGTGTTGTGCTCGTGTCACGGTAAGGACGCCCATGTCGGCATCTACTTCCACGAAATCGCCGTCTTCTATGAGTTCGCATGGATTCATCTGGACATGCTGGACTATCGGAATTGATATTCCGTAGAGTCTCTCTGCAAGAATGGCTCCGACCGCCAAGAGCGGTTCGGTCTGTGTGTTCACGATCGCGACGGGGGCCTTCTTGGATCTCACCGCCTCAAGAAATACTGCAGAGCTCGTGCTTGAACCCTTTCCGTAGGGAAAGACGAAAACTCTGCCGGATATGCTCTTTCCGTAACATTCGTTTCTCTTGTCGATTATCAGCCCAGTCTTTGGATCTATCCCGCCCCAGAAACTTATTGGCTGAGTTGTAACGAGCGCTTCCGCTCTCGCCTTACCTCCCATGACTCCGCGACACTTCACCGTTATTTGTTCCATGACTCGCACGTGACCTGTCTTCTTCTTCCGGTGGCATAGTTCAGGCATTCTGCGACGCTGGCAAACATGACATCGACTCCAATTATAGCAGGCGCGTAGTGAGCCATCTTGGCCGAGTCTGTGGCCATTGTCTGGAACTTCCAAGCATGTAGCGGTAAGTGGAGGGCACAAGTGTCGGACAATACTTTTCCACCAGCGGCTTCTATTGCCCTCACATACCCTTTGTGCTGGGCCAGCATCTTTGCCATCCTGCTAGTGAACAGCCAGACTTGGATGTTCCTTCTAATTCTCTTGCCTTCAAGTTGGGCTGCGGCTTCTCCAATCTGTTCAACAGAGTAGTGCGGACAACCCAGCACAATCAGATCCGGTTGCCCCTCTTCAGTCGTAGAAAGTTGCGCGCCAACGCGTTGGAGCTCCTCGCTTCCAATAGAGATCTTTTCCTCGATGTCTTCTTTCTTGAAAGCTTGGTCACTGCATGTGACTTCGGGAGTTACTCCAACTATGTGGAAAAGAGCTACTGACCCTGACGCGGCTGCCGCTGCAGCAAGACTCTTCAGGTGGTCGACGGAGGCGCTGGAGGACAGCCCCCTGATTACGGGTATCTTCTGGCCGACGATGCCTCCGATACAATAGCCCAGCGTTGCGTAGTCTGTGCACGAAGGGCGTGCTGTTTCAATCTTGTCAGCAGCAACTAGTATCTGTCCGCGTCTATTCTCATTGAGGTAGAGTCCGAACCTTGGCACCTTACCCACGAGCGCAGCACACACATCGACCAAGTCGGCGTACCGGTTCGTTCTCGCACCAACTACAGAGTTGGCGAAGGCTATAGCATTGGACTCGGCCCATGCAATGTCTTGACCGAGCCTTATTCCTGACCCATACTGGTAGGGGGCGCAAGTCCACGTTGGCGTAGCACCCATGCTTGCGTACGCCTGCGCCAACTCCATCTGTTTCCTGGCGTAGCTCACCGGAACGCGCAATTGGCGCCACAAACTGAAATCTATGGCTGAGATGCACAGAGTGGTTGGCACCCGAAATCTAGCGTTTTCCTTCGCCATCGTTCTGCAAAACTGTAGACCTGCTTCATGGATTCCGGCATATGTCGAGGCATCAACGTGAACGTTGTCTATGGTAATCATCTTGTCAGCGCCATACATGTCGCCGAGCTTCACTAGCACAGACATCGCAGTCTCCAGTGCGTAGCCGTACTCTCCGTCTAGCGCTCGTTGCTCTTCACTTGTCAGGTACAAGGTCTTTCGGCCTCTTCGAGAGTTCTATTCGTCGCATAGCTTGTCTTCACTGGCTCCTTGACAATGTGAGGACGGGAATCTGCATCTGGTTTTGGCGGTGACTCGGTAGACTAGGCGGAGATTTCGTGCTCTTCTATGACACGTTTGTCTGGTGTGATGCCAAGACCTGGCGCTCTTGGAACCTTCAGGCAACCGTCTTCCAGCTCAAGAGGTTCCTTGACAGCCATCTTCTGGAAAGCAAGTTCCGTGAATTCGCAAGCGAACGGAAGCTTCTCAAGCGAGGCAGCTAGGTGAAGCTTTGCCGCTATGCCAACACATCCTTCAAGCTCAGTTCCGACTACGCATGGTATGCCGACGGATTCTGCGGTTGTGTACATGTCGAGAGAGTTCTTCAGGCCCCCGGCCTTTGTTAGCTTTATGTTGATTATGTCTGCAGCCTCGGCCTCAGCTATCTTGATTACATCACGCGCGTTCCACACGCTTTCGTCAACCATTATGGGGACACCTGTCGCCTTTCTTATCCACGCGAGACCTTTGAGGTCCCAGCCTTGGACAGGCTGTTCAACGTAGCTGACTTCGCAGCTCGCGAATGCCTTCAGGGCTTTGAGTGTCTCAGAACGTGACCAGCCGCCGTTTGGATCCACTCTTAGCTCCATGTCAGGGCCTATCGCGTCCCTGACTGCTCTGACTCCTCTTATTTCCTCCTCGACATCTCTGCCGGCCTTGATCTTGATGGCTCTGAATCCCATTTTGACGAGCCGTCCGGCTTCTTCCACCATCTCCTCAGGCTTGACTATGCCTATCTCAGATGCGGCCTTCACTCTGTCCCTTTGCATTCCTCCCAGCATGGTGTAGGTTGGAACTCCGAGAGCCTTGCCTGCCACATCATAGAGAGCAAAATCGATCCCCGTCTTGGCTATGACGGCGTTTCCCTGTGCGATGTTCATTATCGAGATCGCCTTGCGAATGTTGAGCGGGTCTTCTCCGAGCAGCCTGGGGGCGATATGCTTCCTGATGGAAGCGGTTACTGTTTCCAAGGTTTCTCCGTAGAAGCCCACAGTCACAGTGCAAGGCGCTTCGCCGTAGCCCACCACGCCTTCGTCAGTCTGAATCTCAACAACCACAAACTGGCCCGTCAAGTAGTCCGAATACGCGTCACTGAAACGGTGCATCGGCATGGACACAGGATGAGCTTCGATCTTAGTAATCCGCACTTTACGAGGCTCCTCCATCGGTGGGGGGCTTCGAGCAAACAAGGTCTCCAGAGATGAGCCCGAACATCTTTGGTACGCGTCCCCTAGCGACTTCGAGTCGTGAATAAGCCTTGTGGTCAATGAAACTCGATACAGTTCTCGTATGGGAAAATTGTACTCAGATACTCCGCACTGCCAATGGTTAGATGCTCGTTCAGGATACCTTGGATCATTCCATAGCAGACCTCGGGCGGACCAGTCTACCTCGAAGAGAAATCCTCTTTTCCTCTTCCTGAGTTTCGTTCTCAAATGTTGAAGCATAGGACAAGAAGATCTTCCGCGCACTTTCTGAATGCCTGGTGCTATTGTTGACATTGCTTCATTCTATCTGTTCGAATTTCGTTCGCTGCACTCACGCCTCCAGAAGGAGGCTCATCGGGATAGGCTTCAGTGGCGACCTGACTGTGGGATAGCCAACACCTTTGGGCTTCAAGCCAAGCTCACGTTCGGTTACTGCAAGAATTGCTGGACTGCACATTCGTCCTTGGCAGTATCCCATTCCCGCTCTTGTTCTTCTCTTAATGTCATCTGGATTCCAGGCTCCTGACCGAGCTGCCGTTCCAATCTCGTTGAGGCAGATTTCTTCACATCTGCAGATCACCGTATCTTCAGCTGGGAGACGGTAGATTCCAGGGCGGACAGAGAACAATTCGCCAATGGCGGATTGGAAACTCTGAAGCCTGTGCAACTTCCTGCGGATCGGCTTGGCTAACTTCTCAGCATCAGCTTCGTCCACATAGCCGAGATTGTAGGCCGCGAATATTCCCGCCAGCTTCCCTTGTTCAACAGCAACCCTGACCCCCCTGACTCCGCAGCCGTCGCCTGCAACAAATATGCCACGGACAGTTGTTTCCATTCGTTCATCATACTTGGGCGTCCAACCCCCGAGCTTGGGATCGTAGTCGTGCACACAGCCGCAAAGCCGTGTGAAGTCTGTGTTCGGAACCAAGCCGTATCCGAGACAGATCGCATCAACATCGAAAGTCTGCCCAGTGCCTTCGATCGGCTGCCAGTTCTTGTCAACAGCTGCTATTGTTGCTCTTTCGACTTCTTCAGAACCATTTGCCCTGACTATGATATGGGACTGTATGAAAGGAACGCCATGTAGCTGCAAAGTCGCAAGGTATTTGAAACCATCCCACACTGAGCCGGGCTGCTTCAGAAGTTCAGGTAGATGACGCCACAAGCCGGTCATAGACGTAGCCTCGACAACGGCCACCAATTTTGCACCACCCTTGAGTAGCTGATTCGCCACCGTAAGCTGCAGCGGGCCGGTCCCTGCAAGCAGAAATCGTGTTCCCGGCAAGACGGCTTGGCTCTTGACCATTGCCTGAGTGCAACCTGCGGTGAAAACGCCCGGGAGAGTCCAACCCGGAAAGGGTACTGGTCGATCGTAGGCTCCTGTGGCTATCAGTATCTGATTAGCTTCCAGAAGCTCCAAGCAGCCGTTGCGCATGACAGCCAGTTTCTTGTCAGTGAAATATCCCCAGACAAGACTTCCTGTCCATATGTCGATCTCTTGCTTGAATTCAGCCAATTCTTCTATGAGTCTCTTTCCCTGAATGAAGTCTTTCTCCAGTTTCTTCTGGTCGACAACCCTGAAATCGACGGGAAGCTGGCGATAGATCTGTCCACCCAACGAAGGATTCTCGTCAAGAACGACAGACGTGACTCCCGCCTTCGCGGCTTGGGCTGCCGCGGATAGACCCGCAGGTCCTCCCCCGACGATTGCTAGTTCGACTTTTCTGAGCATTGTCTATCCTCCGATTTCGTGAGTCGGCTCTGCGTACTGACCGCCAGGCCGGGTTGCGCTGGAGTCATGCATGCGCGTTGATTTGGCACGCCATTCACTGTGACTAGGCAGTCGTAGCAGACACCAATACCACAATAGACGCTCCTCGGCTCATGCCGCTTGGAGGTCCGCCTCAGAATTCGTTTCCCGTTCGCGAGCAGGGCCGCTGCAACCGTTTCTCCAGGATAGGCCAACATCAGTTGCCCGTCCACTTCAATCTGGAATGGCCGCCCTCGCTCCACACCTCTTTCTATCCTTCTCTTCATACTCACCATGCGGCACCTCACTTGATTTCCTTCTCAGTCAATTTACGATCTCGAAACCGATAGAAGCTGAACTCCTCGATAGAGGAGGACGTGCTGCTCTTCGTAATCAGTTCAGCTACCAGTTTCCCGGTAGACGGGGCTAGCGCGATCCCCTCGCCGTGATGTCCTGTCGCCAAGATGAGCCTATCGATTTCTTCGACTTCGTCGATTATGAAATGATCATCTTCACAGAAGGGTCTCAGCCCAGCAAAGGTCCTGATGATGTTCATGTGTCTCAGTTTAGGAAGGAATCTCGTAGCTCGTCTGGCAATGAAACTGAGTGTTTCAATGGTTGTGCGCTTATCGTAGCCGGGGAAGTCCCTGCTGCTGCCCACCAACCAGTTCCCGTTTAGTGCCTGGGTGAGAACTGTTGCTACACCAAGTTTGATCCTTGGATCCTGTGCCATCTCAACGGCCGCAAGATCGTATCCTGTTACCAAGTAGTCTATGTCAAGCATGAACCTGATCTTAGCAGGCGTGCACGTTTCGGTGACTAGGAGTTGGCCTCTCCTGGGCTTCACGGGAATCTGCAGCCTGAGCATTCTACCCATGTCCGGCGACCACGCACCGGCAGCGACCACAAGACACCTTGTCTCTATCTCGCCTCTGTTAGTGATGACCGACTTCACCCTGTTGTTTTCCACACAGATCTTTTCGACTTCGGTGAAGGTACTGATTTCGGCGCCTAGTCTCTTTGCCGCCTCAGCGAACCCGAAAACGACCCTTGTCGGATTCACGGTAAAATCATCCCGACAATGGGATGCTCCAGGTATGTCCGGCGCGAGGTCTGGATCCGCTTCGACTAACTCCTTCCCACTGAGAAGATCCACCGTCACGCCATGCCGGCGCCACAGCCTCTCCGCGTTTTGCTCGAGTCTGGGCCATTGTTCTGGTTTGTCCATCAGTATGTGCGATCCAGTCGGATCAAGTTCCAAGTCACACTCCAACTCGGCGCTTAGAGTCCGATACATTTGTGCACTTTGATGGGCAAGTTTCATCACGTCATCGCTCATCACTTGGCTGCAGAAGCCGCCCATGTTCGCGCCCGAGGCTTCTGACGCGAGTTCTCTTCTCTCAAGAAGCGTGACTCTCACGTTCTCTTTAGAGAGGTAGTAAGCAGCAGAACTCCCGATGATTCCGCCTCCAATGACTACGACATCGGTTGAACTCATTGTCAACAACGCCTCCTGTGACTCCTCTCTGTAGCCTACATAGTTCTCTTCTTCTCACATACAAGAGAATTCGGGGAAAAGTCACTCAGCGATTTTCTCATCATCGAATTCCCCCACCAATTCTGGGTACGCCTCTTCGACGAATGGCGTCTCTCGGCGTCTCGTTAGGCCAATGCGGTACTCTAACCCGCCCCCCGCTGTGTCTACCGTCCCCTGTTCTCCGCAGCTTGCTTTGGACTTCCGCGCCCCTCAAACGAGCCGAGACGAACTCTTGTGAGATACGAGTTAGTCTTATTAGTCCTAAATCGATCGTTCATGGCGGCTTGGCGGCGCAGAATGTACAAGGAAAGGATTGCGCGCCTGCAGAACATCATGAATGAGATGGATGTCACCGCAGTTCTCCTCTCGCCAGGAGTCAACATGTACTATTTCACCGGCCTAATGAAAGAGGCTTACGAGAGATTCCTCACGGTCATTGTTCCCGCGCATGGAAAGGTGATGCTCCTTCTCCCGAGCTTTGAGACAGAGCATGTTAAAGATGGCTTGAATGTTCCTGTGGCGAAGACGTCGGTGTGGAAAGAAGACGAGGATCCGTACCGAATTCTCGCACAGATGATGAAGGAGAATGACCTTGGAAGAGGAAACACTGCCATTGACGGAACAATGCAATACTCATTCTTTTCCCGCGTGCACAAGGCTCTACCTGAGGTCACTTTCGTCAACGCGGCCGACATCATAGCTCAACTTAGAATTGTCAAATCTAGAGAGGAAATTGAGCTTGTCACCAGAGCCTGCCAGATGATCGGCAAGGGCATGAAAGCGGCTTTTGAGAGCGTTGCCCCGGGGAGAACTGAAAAGGAAGTCTTCCTTGAACTTCAATCTGAAATCAAACGTCAAGGTGGCGCGCCCATCAGGTATGGGGGCGTCCTTTCGGGACCAGTTTCTGCTCTTCCACACGGAGAATCGAGCGACAAGAAGATAGAGAGAGGAGAAACGGTGCTCATTGACGTTGGATGGCGGTACCAATGGTACTTCGGCGACCTTACCAGAACTGCAGTGGTTGGGCGTGCATCAGACAAGCTGAAACGAATCTACAAAGTCGTATTGGATGCGCAGAGGCAGGCCATCGAGAGAGTAGGACCTGAAGTCGAGGCCCAGACTCTTGACTGCGCAGCGAGGCGATTGATCACCGAAGCAGGGTTTGGACCCAACTTCACGCATCGAACCGGTCATGGAATTGGACTCGAAGTCCACGAACCACCCTATCTAGTCGAAGGAAACCCCTTCAGACTCAAGCAGGGCATGGTGTTCACAGTGGAGCCCGGCATTTACCTGACGAGTCACTTCGGCGTACGCATCGAGGACGAGATTCTTGTAACCGAAGAAGGATGCAAGAACCTAAGCGCAGACGTCTATCCTGATGAAGAGCTGCAACTCGTCTAACCCTTGGAATGTTGGGCGGGTTCTTGAGATCTCCGAAAGGACGGGACGAAGAAAGGGCCCGAGAGATACACCGCAGAGCTATCGTATTCGACGCTCACTCGGATATCGGCGTGGATATCTTGAGGAGAAGGATCAAGAGCAATACCGGAATTCTGGAACGGATGCGTCGCCAACTCAATGAGGGCGGCATCACAGGCGCTCTTCTCGCGGTTTGGGCGGATAGCGAGAGTTACAGTCAAGGAGGCTACGGACAGGCTACTTCTACGGCCCTTCGCTCAATCGCTTTCGCGAAGGAGGAGATCGAGGCTTGCCAAGGATGGGCACTGCAGGCAAGAAGCGTGGAGGAGATCAGACGTGCAAAGAAACAGGCAAGGATGGCCTTCGCGTTTCACCTTGAGGGAGGGATGCCTCTGGATGAAGATATCGCGTACGTCAGGGTCTTCAGAGAATTGGGCGTGGTGAGTGTCGGCCCGGTGTGGAATGTCCGGAACCAGATTGCGGATGGTGTGGAGCAGAAGTCGGGTTCGGGTCTCAGCAACTTTGGTGCGATGCTCATTTCTGAGCTAGAACGGTCCCGGATCGTGATAGATGTGTCGCATCTTTCCGAAAGAGGATTCTGGGATGTGATGGCGCTCGGTAGACGACCGTTGATTGCATCTCACTCAAACGCCCGTGCGCTGTGCGACAATCCCAGGAATCTGAAAGATGATCAGATCCGAGCGATTGCCGAGAAGGGAGGAGTGATCGGAGTCTGCTTCTATTCGCCCTTCGTCGACACCAAGAAGCCGTCGCTTGAGAGGCTGCTTGACCACGTCGACTACGTTGCGGACCTTGTGGGTGTGAATCACATAGGTCTCGGCGCTGACTTCACCGACTACTTGGCAGAAGAGAGCGCCAAGATCCCGAGTCCCGGTCTCGTCACAGGCAAGGCAGCCTTGAATCTGTACCCCAGAGGTATCGAGAACGCCTCCAAGATGCTCAACATGACTCGCGGCTTGGTGTCAAGAGGATACTCGGATGACGACGTCATCAAGATTCTCGGAGAGAATTTCCTGAGAGTCCTCAGAGAGGTTTGGGGGTCATGACGCGGGTCGAACCTAGAGAAGAGACAGTGATCAGAACCTGCTGGACCACCAGAACGCGGTTGGATGTCATGATTCATCCTTGGGCTTGGTTGCCCTCAGCCTTCGTGTAGCCTCGATGTCTATGTCCAGCGTCTCCGGCTTCACGACGACTCCATAAATGTCACGAGCCTGATCGATCGTCACGAGATCTTTTCGAACATCGTCCGCCACCAAACTCGGATCCCGCTCGTATGGGTGACCCCACCCTCCACCACCTGCAGTCCGGATGCTAACAACATCGCTCTTCTTCAGTTTGTGATTCATCAATCTACTGACCCTCATGATCTCTTTGTCGTCTCGAATCACCGCCAAGTAGTTCAACGTGCCGTTCTGTCCGCCGTCAACACCCCAGGGCGGGAATTTTGATCGGTTGATGTCTGTTGTGAGGACGGCGTCATCGGATAGGATTCGGTAGTCCTTCACCATGCCGAAACCTCCTCGGTGCTTTCCGTGGCCGATTCCGTCTTGCACATTCAATTCGAATCTTTCCACAACGACGGGAAATCGTATCTCCAGTACCTCGACTGGATTTGCGTACGTCTCTCCGTCAGCGTATGACACCAGTGCGCTCTCACCATCTTTGTCTATCGCCGCGCCCCACCCTCCAGGGTTTGGCTCGCACAACACGAAATACTCGCCGGTCCTAGGGTCGGTGCCCGAGATACTCTCAGACGCGACGGTGAGGAAGTGGCCCGCCGAGAGTTTGTCTGGCATACTCGGCGCCAAGGCTTTCCAGACGAGATCAGCAGCATATGCCATTGTCTCCCAATACACTGAAACCGGGTTTGGTCTCTGAGGATTGAAGATAGTCCCCAACGGCGCGATGACATTCAACGGCCTCAGAAGCCCATAATTGAAAGGGGTATGAGGATTCGTTAGGGCGACAAAGACTACGCTCACAGCTGCAAAGGTTCCGGGGTAGGGGTTGTTGAGCGGTGCTGGAAGAGCCTTCGGGTTACCGCTGAAATCTACTGTAAACGCTTCATCTGTGATCTTGATCTTTGCTGCTAGCTTCAGAGGCTCCGGTGAGACGTAGCTTTCATCAAGATAGTCCTCAACGTAGAACTCTCCTTTGGGAAGCTCCTTCAGTCTTGCCTTAGCGCGTGCTTCCCCCTCCTCAAGAAGACTGTTCATGGCGTCCTTCACTGTTCCTACACCGTATTTCTCAACAAGCTCGCGCATTCTGCGATCAGCTAGCCTCAGCGAGGCAGCGAGAGCCTCCAGATCCCCGTAGACGTAGTCCGCCGTTCGCGAATTGGCCATTAGCAACCTCATGAGCGCTTTGTTGGGCTTTCCTTGATCATAGTATTTCGTAGGAGGAACGAATATCCCCTCCTGATAGATATCCGACGAGCCAGGCCCCCAACTTCCAGGCGTCATGCCACCCACATCGTAGCAGTGACCTTTAGCCACCGCAACTGCTAGGATTTCATCCCCGTGGAATATGGGCATGGCAAGCCCGATGTCGTTCAGGTGTGTCCCGGTTTCATAGGGATCATTCGAGATGATTATGTCATTCGGGAGAACTTCTTCTCCCATCTTTCTGATTCCCTCGATAGAACTCTGAGCAACAAACTTGCCCACAGGCGCCCAGAGTGGAACGCCGATCGCGGTGGCTATCGTGTCGTATTGACCATTCGTCAATACCGTTGTAAAGTCGAGGGTTTCGTAGAATATGGGGCTTTTTGAGGTTCTGATGGCGACCCAGAACATTTCGTTTGCTAGACTGTCAAAGGCGTTCTTCACGGTCTCTATCGAAAAGATCTCCTTCTCCGCCACGAGCTTTCACAACTCCGCACAACAGATTCCAATGCTTCTTAAGTTTTTAAGGATCTTCGACTTCTCTGGCGAGCTATGAGCTGGCGAGCGGCTATCGACATTGGTGGAGCGTTCACGGATCTTCTGGCCGTCAACGACGCAACAGGAGACCAGATTTGGGTAAAGCTTGAATCGACGCCTTCCGACTATTCCACTGGAGTGGTTGAAGCTCTCGGTCGGAGCGCCTTAGATCTAAAGAAGACGAGTTTTCTTGTTCATGGCCAAACCGTAGTGATAAACACCATCATAACTCGGACCGGTTCAAAGGTCGGATTAATCACTACAGACGGTTTCGATATACTCGAAATCGGCCGGGCAAACAGAAGAGATCTGTTCAACATGAAGTACAGGAAGCCTGAACCTCTCGTCCCACGGGACCTGAAGGTCCGCGTGAAGGAGAGGATCATGGCCGACGGGACGATTCTTGCGCCCTTGAACGAAGGAGAGGTGAGAGCCGCCGTCAAGAAACTGCTCGGCACCGACGTAGAAGCCTTCACTGTGAGCTTCATAAACAGCTACGCAAATCCCGCGCATGAGAAAAGGGCTGGTGAGCTTGTGCTTGATGAGCTTCAGAGAGCGAAAAGGCGACCGTTCGTTACCCTTTCTCACGAGCTTACGCGCGAGTGGCGCGAGTATGAGCGGACTTCAACTGCGGTCCTGAACTCGTATGTGCAACCCCGATTCAACGCCTACCTTGGCAAACTTGAACAAGGGTTGGGTCAAGAACGGTTCCAGGGCATCCTGTACATCATGTTGGCAAACGCGGGGATGTCCACAGCAGATTTCGCAAAGAACTACCCGATCTACACGATAGAGGGAGGACCCGTGGCGGGAGTGGTCGGAGCTTTGGCCATCGCTGAGCTTCTCGGGGACAAGAATATCATGGTGCTTGACGGTGGCAGCACAACGACCAAAGCTTCTCTGGTTAGAGATCTGCTGCCCAAGATCTCAACTGATTACTATGTCGAAAGAGACAGGTTCAATCCAGGTCATCCTGTGAGGGTGCCAGTTGTTGAAGTGGTGGAAATAGGTAGCGGCGGCACGAGCATCGCTTGGATTGACGACGTCGGCAGCTTGAAAGTGGGGCCAAAAGCTACCGGCGCTGATCCAGGACCAGCATGTTACGGTAGGGGAGGGCAGGAGCCAACCCTGACCGACGCCTACGTAGTAGCCGGCTACTTGAATCCGAAGTATCTGCTGGGTGGCGACCTGAAGATAAGGAGAGACCTGGCGGAGAACGCCCTCAAGAAGATCGCGGATCATTTCCGCGTTTCGATCGAAGAAGCGGCTGACGCGATTATCCGAATTGCGAATGACCAGGCAGCCCACGTAATCAGACTGATCTCAGTTCAGAAGGGATACGATCCAAGAGACTTCACCCTCATCGCGCACGGTGGTTCGGGTCCAATGTTCGCACCTTTCATATCCAGCGAATTGCAGATACCGAAAATCGTCGTGCCAGCCATACCTGCAGGCGTCTTCAACGCTTGGGGTATGCTCGCGGCAGACATCAGGCACGACATGGTACACACCCACATCGTTAAGATAACGGACCATGATCACGCGAGCGGCGTCATCAACAAGATATACGAAGAGCTCGAGTCGCAAATCTTCGCCGTCTTCTCGTCCGAGGGCGTTGACCGCGACAAGGTCACCATTGTCAGGTACGCAGATATGCGCTACTATGGGCAGGAGCACACAATCAAGGTCCCGCTCGCCTCAGGCACATATGGAGGTGAGCAGGTTAACGATATGGAGAGCAGGTTTGTTGAAGCCCATCAACGAGAATACGGTTTTACGCTACCGGGCAACCCGGTCGAGTTGGTGAGCTTCCATGTTGTGGGTATATCCAAGGTCAAGAAGCCGCCGTTGCGACCCTTGGCGGACGCGGGAAGAAGCATCGAGAAGGCCTACTTAGGGGAGAGGGAGGTCTACCTTGGTCGCTCCGTCGGTTCCAGGCGGACACCCATATACAAGAGGGAGCTGCTTCCTGCGGAAGCTGTGGTCAAGGGCCCGGCGATAATTGAAGAAAGCACCTCGACTATCATCGTCAGTGAAGAGTTCGTGTCAAAGTTAGATGAATACGGGAACATATTGATTGCTCAGAAATAGACGTCGGCGCGGCGCTGAGTGCCCTCGCTATTCCTGTGAGAGAGAAAAAGGACGGGTGTTAGGGAGTTGTTGCACTCCCTAACTCTTGACCCTGTACCAGTTGTTTCTTCGGAAGATCTCCGCGTTCGTGAAGTAGAATGGCAAGGGCCTAAAGCCCTCTATGTCTGATCTTATGACGAGCTTGGTGTAGTTCCAGATAGGCCAGATGCTAGCAGCGTCTTCGATTATCATTCTGGTTGCCTCCTTGTAGATCGCGTCCCGTTCAGCCGCTGCAGCAACTCTGCCCTTTTCGATGAGCGCGTCGACGTCTTTGTTCTTGTAGAACGAGCAAGTGTAGTATGTCTTTACCTTCTGCTTCTCCCATAGCGGCGAGTAGTAGAACCTTGTGAGGATGTCGTCGGGGTCTGGGAAGGCGATGGATCCTGCCAAGGGGCTTAACGCGATCACATCTTTGGGGTCTTGCGTTGCGATCTGCTCCACCCAAGTTCCCCAAGGCAATTCCTTGAGTTCAAGATTGATACCGATCTCAGCGAAGTTCTGCTGCATCAGAATAGCCATAAGTCTCCTCGTCTCCTGGCCCGTTCCCCAGGTGGCGTCTATCGTTATCTCTCCAGGCTTGAAGCCTGACTGTTCCATCAGAGCCTTCGCCTTTGTCAGGTCCCTTTTGTACATCGGGACCGCAGGGTTGTAGCCGAGCATGCCAGGAGGTATTGGTCCTGGACTTGGCACCCCTCCGCCTTTCCATATGTCCCTGATGCACGTGTCGTAGTCGAATGCGCAAGACATCGCCTGCCTTACGAGCTTGTTCTTGAGGAATTGGTTCTGGTTATTGATCAGCCAGGTGAAGGTCCCGGCCGTGTCGGCCCACTGTGGTACTGTGCACCCACTCCCTGGCTTCGCCAATTCAACAAACGAGTCTTCAGGAAGCCAGTATTCGCCCCAATCCGACTCTCCTGTCCTGAGTTTCGACACGAGCGTGCCGACCTCTCCAACAAACTCGTATCTCAACTCATCAAAGTACTGTGGTCCCCAACCTCCCCAGAAATCTGCGAAGCGTCCGTAGACTGTCAACTCTCCCGGTCTTCTTTCGTTCAGAACGTAGGGCCCAGAGCCTGCGTCATGAGTCTCAAGCCATGCGGTTCCATAATCGCCCTTGTCGCCGTACGGGCCTTCCGATTTGATATTTGCGTCCACAGAAGTGGGGCTCACAATGTAGAGGGTGGGAAGCGCGGAGAAGAATGGAGAGAACGGTTTTGATAGAGTTACTCTCGCCTCGTAGTTGCCGAGGACCTCTGTACCAGACACGAACTCCTTCACGCTGCTCGCCATGAAGCCTTGTCCGATTGTCAGTGCTCTGTCGAAGGAGTACTTCACCGCCTTCGCATCTAACATCGAGCCGTCATGGAACTTGATTCCTCTTCGAATTTCGAAGACGTATTCCTTGCCGTCAGAAGACGCACTCCAAGTCTTAGCCAGGCTCGGCTCTATCTGAACCCACAGCCCAGGCACGCCCCCTATCTTAACAAGGGTATCGTACAGGTTTGCGGTGAATCGCATAGTGGGCTCGTCGTTGACCTTGTGCGGATCCATAGAGCTGGGATCAAGGAACGTTGAGTGCCCAAGAACCTGTTTTGCCATCGGGGTGGTCGCCTCTCCTACCGTAGTAGTGACGGTAACTGCAGGCCCGACGGCCGCCGGAGGTGCTAGCGAGTACCCGGCAGCCGCTCCGACGGCAGCTCCGACAACTAGTCCGCCGACTGTTCCAGAGATGAACTTGCGACGAGAAACGTTTTCTTCTTTGGTCATTTTTCATCGAACTAGAATGACCCACTCCGAAATCTATATATATGTTTCCATCCGCGGAAAAAGAATCCTCAATCCCCAGAAAACGGGCCTTAGATGATCCTCACGTCGAAGATATCCCTCAAACCATCGCCTAGCAGATTGAACCCTAGAACTGCAAGGAATATTGCAAGACCTGGAAACGTGGAGACCCACCACGCTTGGGGAAGAAGGTAGCGTCCCTCAGCTAGCATGTGTCCCCAGTCAGGCGTTGGCTCTTGCACACCCAACCCCAGGAAGTTGAGGGCGACGCCCCACAGTATTGCGTATCCCATGTCGAGGCTTCCCTTTACCGCTACGACAGGCAGTAGATTTGGAAGTATCTCGCGAAAAGCTACGCGTATCTTGCTCGCTCCAAGTGCCCTGGCGGCTTCAACAAACTGCTCCTCCCTGAGTGAGAGTACCTCTCCTCGGACAAGCCGGACGTACCAAGGCCACCATACAATTGAAATCGCAAGAGAGCTGGTCTCAAGGCTCGGCGTGACCGAAGCCGCAACGATTAGCGCGAGCGCCAAGCCCGGTATAGAAAGGAATACGTCCGTCACTCTCATGATGACCGTATCCACCGGGCCTCCTAGGTAACCTGCCATTAGACCGAGCGGAACGCCCACGCCTATTGCCACTGCGATGATGATCAAGCCTGCTTCAAGGGCCACCCGAGCCCCGAAAACTATTCTGGTGAACATGTCTCTCCCAGCGCCGTCCGTTCCCAGCCAGTGTTCGGAGCTGGGGGGTTGAAGCCGATCGGCGAAGTGAGTGACCTTGCCTGCGTCTTCAGGGTACGGCGTGACATATGGTGCAAGTGCTGTTACAAAGACGACCGCGATGATCAGCAGCACTCCCGCCGCGGATAACTTGCTTCGTTTCAATCTGTACCATGAGATTCGAAGGTCTTCGGCAAAGTCTTTCAGCCTTTCCTTCTTGGCAACGGCGGTAGTGGCTCTCACGACATTTCACTTAGCCTTTCCATATCTTACTCGAGGGTCTAGAGCGCCGTAGAGACAGTCAACGATCAGGTTTACCGCAGCAAAACCTATTCCGACAATCAAGACGACGCCGACTACTGCGTTGAAGTCTTTGTACAGCAGCGCTTGGACGCCATAATATCCGAGTCCAGGCCACGCAAACACTGACTCCACCAAGAACGACCCGCCTAGCAGAAATCCGTATGTGAGACCAATTATCGTCAGCACGGAAGAAAACGCGCATTTCAGCATGTACTTGTACGTGACTAGTCTTTCAGGAAGACCGTTCGCCTCTTGGAAGACGACGTAGTCTCTTGATGATTGTTCAAGAAAACTTGATCGAGTCATTCTTGCGATTTGGGCCATTGAACCCAGTGACAGAACGAAAGCTGGCAAAGCAAGATGCGAAAGGCTGCTCGCCAATGCCGGGCCGTTCAAGGTGATGATGCTGTCAAGTACGTATAGACTCGTAATAGGTGTAGGAGGAGCAAGGGTTTGGTAGTCAAATCTTCCGGTAGAGGGGAAAAGGCCCAAGCTGAATGCCAAGCCAAGCTGGAGCAGCATGCCGGTCCACCACTCTGGAAGCGACACACCGTAGATCGAGAAGAGTCGGCCTAGTGGGTCCACCAGCCTCCTTCTGCTTTTCGCGGAAACGATCCCTATAGCGACGCCCAGAACGATGGATAGGATCATCGCCGCTGTCGTCAACTCAATCGTGGCCGGATAACGTTGGATCAGATCTTGGATCACAGGCCTCTGCGTCCGGAAGGACAGGCCCAGGTCTCCCTTCATCAACCCCGTGAAATAGTAATAGAACTGTACGGGGATCGGCTGCGCAAGACCGTACATTTGTCTGAATTGCGCTAGTTGCTCAGCCGTGGCGCGAGGGCCAAGAACGAGCAACGCGATGTCTCCCGGCAGAATCCTTGAAATGATGAAAACCAACACTATTAGTCCAAAGATGCTCGGAATTATGAGCAGGATTCTACGGATCAGGTAGGGCCTGAGACTTCCTTCTTCAACCATTTCGAGAGGTCAACAGTTTTCGAACGTGCCTCCGCAAAGATATATAAGCAAATCGTCTCCGCTTAACCAAGAAGAATTCATGCCTGACCGCGTGACTTCCGAGAGCGTTGTATCCAAGCGATCAGCTGCGCCATTATCATCGCTGCTTCAAGTGGAAGATCTGAGCGTCTACTTCTCAGTATTTCGTGGAGAGGCGAAAGTCATTGACGGAATGAATCTTGTGGTCGAAGAGGGAGAGACCCTAGTCTTGGCAGGTGAGACGGGGTGCGGGAAATCTTTGACGGCGAAGGCAATACTGAGGGTCATCCCCATCCCGCCTGCTAGGATAGTCTCAGGAAAGGCTCTCTTCAGAGGCAAGGACCTCCTGAAGATTGACGAGGCTGAGCTTCAGCGGATCAAGGGCAGGGAAATCGCCATGGTGCCTCAAGATCCTATGACGGCGCTGAACCCTGTCTACACAGTGGAGGATCAGATGCTTACGATGATGGCGTGGCAAGGTCACGAGGATTTCGCCGTCAGAGATTGGTTGAAGCTAAGGAGAGACAAGAACCTCAGAAGAGAGCTGAGAGAAAGAGCCCTAGATATGCTGAACAGTCTGAGGATTCCCTCTCCTGAACTGATACTCAAACGATATCCAATCGAATTGAGCGGCGGAATGAGGCAGCGCGTGCTGATCGCCATAGGTCTCCTAAAACGCCCCAAGCTTCTGATCGCAGATGAGCCCGGGACAGCTCTGGACGTGACGGTGCAAGACAAGATTATCAAACTGCTCAAGGAGAGAATCAGTACAGAGAAACTCTCAACATTGTACATCACGCATGACCTAGGCACTGCTAGGAAGCTTGCCCATAGAATCGCTATCATGTACGCCGGGAGGGTGATTGAGGTGGGAAGCGTCAAGGACGTCTTTGGTGAACCGCTTCATCCGTACACGGTAGGTTTGATTCGATCGCTGCCCAAACTACGGGGAGGCATGGGAGAAGGGATTTCGGGGATGGTGCCCGATTATGTGAATCCGCCGAGCGGATGCCGGTTTCATCCCAGATGCGAACGCAGGATGGCCGTTTGCGATCAAGAAAGACCGGAAATGGTGGAAGTGGCGCCGGATCATTTTGTCGAATGCACACTCTGCACGAGGTAGAACAAGTTGAGTAGCGAAGTCCTTCGCGTAAGCTGTCTCAAGAAGTACTTCCCTCTCTATGGCGGCATCTTTAGGAAAAGAGTAGGTGAGATCAAGGCCGTTGATGGAGTCACATTCAACATAATGGCTGGCCAGACCTGCGCGCTCGTTGGCGAGTCCGGGTCAGGCAAGACTACTGTGGGCAAGACGATTGTACGGATCTATGATCCGACGGCCGGCGGTATATGGTTCGAAGGGCAGGATGTAACAAACCTGAGTCAGGACGAGCTGATGCATGTGAGGCGAAAAATGCAGATGGTCTTTCAGGATCCGACATCGTCGCTCAACCCAAGGAAGAGGGTTAGAGATATTGTTACAGCACCGCTTGAGATCCACAAGATAGGGACTAATTCTGAGCGAGTCGCTAAGGCCGCCGAGCTTCTGGAAATAGTTCAGCTGTCAGAAGACTATCTAAAGAGACACCCTTACGGATTGAGCGGAGGCGAAAAACAGAGAGTAGGGCTTGCAAGGGCTCTTGCGCTCGACCCCTCGCTTCTCGTCTTGGATGAGCCAACCTCCGCGCTGGACGTATCAGTTCAGGCGAAGACTCTGGTTCTCTTGGATGAACTGCAGAAGAAGTTGTCGCTTACCTACCTGTTTATCTCCCACAATCTAGTTCTCGTAAAGAACGTCTCGACAACCGTGCTTGTAATGTATTATGGCAAGATCATAGAGTCAGCCCCAACGCAGGAAGTTTTCCGGTATCCGTCCCATCCGTACACGATGACCCTGCTTTCATCAATGCCTGTTGTCGACACAGACGCGCATTTGCCTCCTTCAGGTGAGCTCGAAAACATCGCCGAAGCAGGCATCGACCTCTCCAACCCCCCAGTTGGATGCAGGTTCTATCCAAGATGCGCCTTCAGACAGAGAGTCTGCGAGGAAGTCTACCCTGAGCTTAGAGAGATGAGAAAGGGACATCTCGTCTCTTGTCACTTTGCAGGCCAAATCCTCGCACGAGCAGGCGCGTGACTCTCCGTTCGCAAAGATGCATCTCCCCCGTCTACTAGTGTCGGGAAACTGAAGGTGTCAGCGTCTTCTAATGGCCTCGTCTCGACTCTAGTCAAAGCAGAAAGCCGTCTGCAAGAGGGTCCTCTCTATCGCGGACGAGCCTATTGAATCCCGTGATGTACGCGGACCCAACAATCTCAGGAATAACAGCGTCGTATTCAGCTACTCTTGTCTCGGCTAGGAGCCTGCCCTTGATCCGCGTCCGTATGATGCTCTCGTGAACGAACCATTCTCCTATTCCCAGCTTTCCTTCCGAATGAAGAAGCGCCATCTTAGCGCATGTCCCTGTTCCGCACGGCGACCTGTCCATCTGTCCCTGCCCGAAAACCACGACATTCTGCGCGTGTACTCCTTGGCTCTTAGGTGGTCCTGAAAATTGGACCTCTTGAACCTTGTTGATCCCCGGGTGCTCTGGATGGACAATCTTCTGTTGGCTGTTCATCGTGTCTCTGATCTTCATGCCGAGGTCGATGATTGCGCTCTTGTTCTCGGGCTCTATCTCGACTCCGATGTCTCGTGCGTAGACGTGCGCGAAGACGTTGCCGCCAAAAGCGATGTCTACAGGAATTGATATCCCTGCAATCTCTACCTTGATTGTTCTGAATTTGAACGCTGGGACGTTTTCGAAGGTTACCGATTTCACTCGACGTTTTCGGCACTCAATTCGCGTCTTGACCGTGCCTGCCGGTGTGTCGACCAAGATCTCGGGCTTAGGTTCGATGATACCCATCTGCACTGCGCACGTAATGACCCCGATGATGCCGTGTCCGCACATGTCCAAGTAGCCTCCGTTGTCCATGAACACCACGCCGAGGTCGCATCCCGCTCGCTTTGGAGGGAAGAGAACGGCCCCAAACATATCATTGTGACC
>CAZUTN010000011.1:0-20372 GCA_964623365.1 uncultured Candidatus Bathyarchaeia archaeon | reverse complement strand
AGCTCAGGAAAGCGATGGTGAATCCCTCTCAGGTAGCGTTTTATACGCTCGACTGGGACGCAAGTACGGGTGCTTATTGTTTGGAGAAACCTTGGTACAGATTTTGGCCTAAGGGCGTCCCGAAATCGATCGAGTATCCGAACCTAGCTCTGGGCGAAGCGCTACGAGAGACAGCTAGGAAGTATCCTGAGAATTCGGCGATCATCTATTTCGGCGCGCGCACAACGTACAAGGAACTCGACGAGTTGGTCGACAAGTTCGCCACCGCGCTGCAAGACCTTGGCGTGAAGAAAGGCGATCGTGTCGGGATATTCCTACCAAACATCCCGCAGTTTGTAATCTCCCTATACGGAGCGCTCCGTGCCGGAGCGGTCTGCGTCGCGTGCAGTCCTCTCTACAAGGCGAGAGAACTCGAGCACCAACTCAACGACGCTGGCGCGGAGACCCTAGTCGCCATGGATACGCTATACTCGATAGTACAGGAGATCAAAGAGAGAACCAAACTGCGGAACGTTATCACAACCAGCCCACGTGACTATCTCCCGCCATTGTTGAGGCTTCTAGCACCATTGAAAGGCGTCAAGTCGCAGAAATGTCCGGGAGCGCTCGACTTCCTGTCACTCATGAAGAAATACGGCCCGGACCCGAAACCGGTCACCGTGAAGCCTGAGGACTTGGCTCTTCTTCAGTATACGGGAGGAACAACGGGTGTACCGAAAGGCGCCATGATTACTCATAGAAACCTCGTCGTCAACGCAGGTCAGTGCGAGCTTCAGCTGCCGATTCGCCGAGGAGTTGATGTCAACGTATCTGCACTGCCGCTATTCCACATATTCGGCATGACTTGTGCGATGAATGCGCCCGTCCTCACGGGCACTACAATGTTGATGATTCCGAATCCGCGCGATCCGAAAGCCATACTGAAGGCCATCACCAAACACAAAGCGTCAGTCTTCTGCAGCGTGCCCACCATGTACGTCGCTCTCATCAACCGACCGGACATAAGCAAATATGACTTGAGCACGCTTCGTGCGTGTCTCTCCGGCGCTGCGCCGCTACCAGTTGAGGTGCAGAAGAAGTTCGAGCAACTCACCGGAGGTCGCTTGGTCGAGGGATATGGTCTTACAGAGACGAGCCCCGTGACCCATGTCAACCCGCTTGACGATCCTAGGAAGAACCGGCCGGGCTCCATCGGAATTCCCGTCTCTGACACTGACGCGAAGGTTGTCGACCTAGAGACCGGCAAGAAGGACCTGAAGCTCGGCGAGGTAGGGGAGCTGGTCATCAAAGGCCCACAGGTCATGCAAGGCTACTGGAACAAACCAGACGAGACCGAGATCGCGTTGAGGAACGGGTGGCTCTACACCGGCGACATCGCCAAGATTGACGAGGACGGCTACTTCTACATCGTCGACCGGAAGAAGGACATGATCGACGTGTCTGGCCTGAAGGTCTGGCCACGCGAAGTCGAAGAAGTGCTCTACGAACACCCTGCCGTCAAGGAAGCGGCGGTGCTCGGAGTCCCAGATCCCTACAGGGGCGAGACCGTCAAGGCATACGTGACCCTCAAGCCCGGATACGAAGGGAAAGTGACGGAGGAAGAGATCATCAAGTCCTGCAAGGAGAAGATCGCTACCTACAAAGCCCCCAGATCAGTCGAGTTCAGAACCACATTGCCCAAGACACTGGTGGGAAAGATCCTGAGACGAACACTCAGGGAAGAGCTGGAGTCCAAGAAGTAGAATCAAGCCTCCAAGAACCGAGACGGGCATCAACTAGCGTACTCGAACGTCGACGAAGCGTAGCTGCTCGACCCATGGATTGATTTCAGAGAGAAAACTCCTGAACCGAAGGACGGAGACAATCGGCACACCATCAATCACCCTCGGAGTCACGTCACCGAGTGTTAGCACAATCGGGAGCAAACGCGCAGACCGCCAAGTGGACGTAGGAAGCTTTCTTCCACGGACCGGCATGACTTCGGAGAGACGCAGAACTCGCAGCAGCTGATTCCGAGCCGCAGCCGCGATCTTGCTCGGATACCAACCATGATGCCAGTGTTTGCAGTCAACGCAGAGCACCACGGGCTCCTTCGCGCCCAACACATCAATCTCGAATCTGCGCCCTGAAGCCTTAGAGACGAAGTGTTCGAGCGTCGCAAACCCGGCTCGGGTTAGGACTTGACGAGTGAAAGCTTCGAATTCCTGCCAACGGAGCTCCCTAGCAACCCTCTCCGTGTCCACTCCCATGACGATAGCAAGTTCTGCAATCCTCAGCCGCTGTTCAGGACTGACACGAATCTCTTCATCCGCAAGGGCGATGGCGCCCTCCTCTTGGAGCTTCAGTAGCGACTCCTCGACAAGAAATGCACAGACCTTGCTGCTTGCAACAACGTCGCCGACTTGACAGGATGTATTCTGCCTTGTCTCGTGCAGCAATGTAGTACACAAGGCTGCGTTCGTCATCAAACCTTCTCACTCATCCATGCAGCGGTATCCGTGATCCCAAGACTGCGGCAAGAGGAATGTAAAGCAGAGAGACGGGCAGCAGTATTCTAGGTCGTGTCAGAAGACCATGAAACAGAGTACAAGAATTGCGAGTGCAAGAGCGAAAAGGATCTTCCTACCGTTCGAGAGTGACGAGACGTCATCCAAAGGCTCGACGCCGACCCATCCGCCGCGCGTAAACATGAATATGAGTATCAGTAGCGCGAAGGGCCAGTATCCTGCCAAAGCCAGAACCCCCAGACCGATGCCCGTTGCGATTCTGTGCCCCTGCGGGCCCAGGGCAGCCCTCATGATGTGCCCGCCGTCAAGCTGCCACGCTGGAACTATGTTTAGGAAAGTCACCAGAGCTCCAATCTCGGCTGCGAAAGCAATCTGCGTCAACACCAGCATCTGCCCCGGAACGACGGGACGAAAGTCAAGGTAGCTGAGAAGTATCATCAGCAACGGCGTCCTCGGCCATTCCTGCACAGCCAACAGACCCTGTCGCACAAGCATCTGCACAAGCGGCTCAGGGACAAGAGGTGCAGTGAGTATGCTCACGATTGCCACAACTATCGTGGCGGCGAACCCGGCTACGGGCCCGCTGAATCCGAGGTCAAACAACGCGTCTCTGTTTGCGGGAGGGCTCTTCAGCGAAATGACTGCGCCGAATGTTCCGAACGGCGGCGGGCCAGGAATGAAGTACGGAAGTGTGGAATCCATCCGATGAGCGGTTGCTGCCAACTTGTGGCCCGACTCGTGAAACGCGATTATGCCGAAGAGCGCTCCTGCGAACATCGCAATCTGCGTGGTCTGATTCAACCCGCCGAAGACCGCCCTGAGAAGTTGTGGATCCATCGAATAGGTCAGACTGTAGCTGGCGAAGAATATGGTCCCTATAGTGGCCAACATCAGCAAGATGTTGATCAACGGGTTGGAGGGACGCGCCTGGATCCTCTGAAAGACCCTTATCAGGAGCTTGTCTGACTGAGGACGAACTGATCCAATCAGATGAAGTGGCCGCAGAACTCCCAGGAGGTCATTGAACTTTTCCTTCACGGGTATCTTTTCCACTAGAAAATTCGGGATTCCGTACTCATCGACGTACGCGTCAATCACATTGAACCGAAGCTGAATAAGGTCTCTCAGCCCGGCCAGGTCAGGTGTAGCATTATCCTGAGTCGAGAACTTCCACGAGCAGCTCGATGACAAGGCCGGATCCCTGTGGTTGGCGGCCATGGTTCGCGGAGTGACTTCACTTAAACGTATTGATCTCATCAGCGAGTAGCAGCACTCCAAATGCCTTATAGTACCCATGCGCTCACATCTGCCGTCAGAACCGCAATGCTGACGGAAATCAAGTTCTCCCTGCGGCAATTCAACACGCAAGATCTCGAATCCGTCATCGAGATCAATAGAACCTGCCTACCCGAGAATTACACCTCCTTTTTCTTCCTAGACGCCTACCGGGGCTGCCCAACTGCGTTCATAGTAGCAGAGGTTGGCGCTCGGCTAGTTGGATACATCATGTGCCGAATCGAACACGGTTTCTCTGACATCAGGCGACTGAAGTTTGCCCGCAAAGGGCACATCATCTCCGTCGCCGTGCTGCCCGATTATAGGCGCGCAGGGATCGCTTCAGAGCTCGTGAAGAAGGCGCTCGCGGCGCTGCGAGAAATGAGCAGCGATGAATGCTACCTGGAAGTCAGAGCCACAAACGAGAACGCGCTCAAGCTGTATGGGGAACTTGGATTCACGTTGGCCAAACGAGTGCCTCACTACTACGCTGACGGAGCGGAGGCGCTTGTGATGGTTATCCCCCTGAGGAAAGAAGCGTTCGATGCTTCTGAAAGCGTTGACAGCTGAACCATCTAGTGTAGCATGCCAAACTGCGCTGCGATGCGCAACTGCTATGTAGGATGGAAGCTGCTGGGTGGTTTGTGTTCGCTCGTTGGATTGGCTTGAGACCATAAGGGAGGACCTGCGCAAGGCGACGATTGTTCGCATCCCATCCAAAGAAGGTTACTACGAGTACGTTGTGAATCCGCTCAGCTCCGGCGTTCCTGAGATCCCGACCGAGGCGCTGTGGGGTTGCGCGTTCGAAGTGGCAAGAGTCGGCAACGTGAAGCAGTCAAACAAGATTGTGACACCGGAGGCGATGGGAATACAGATCGCCACGGCCCTGAGCCTCGTCACGGGAATCCCGATGCTTGTCATCCGAAAGAAGTCCTACATGTTGCCCAAAGAGATCAAGATCATCAAGAGAACGGGCTATGCTGAGGAAGTAATGTATGCGAACGGCCTCGAATCTGGAGATTCGGTGCTGCTTGTCGACTCAATAATTGCCACGGGCGGCACATATCTCGCAATCATCAAGGAACTACTCTCACACGGAATCAGGTTCGCAGACGCCATAGCAGTAATTGAAAGAGTGGAGTTCAGAGGCGTCGAACGCGTCGAGAAAGAGACAGGCATCAAGGTCAAGACACTGATAAGACTCCGGCTGGATCACGGAAAACCTTGCATCGAATAGGGTTCGTGTCTGGCAAGCCGGCACGGGGCAGCAAAGGTTAACTGCCAAAGAAAGCCAAGCCCACATGATGAAAATGACGGCTAGATGTGGCAGCTGCGGACACGACAACCGTGACGAAGCGAACTACTGCAAGAAATGCGGGGCCAGAATCGTTGCCCCACCCCCTCATCCCGAGTCTCAACTAGCACTACCGCTACCCACCACTGTGACGGAACCGCCAAGGCCCTTGAGTTGCTCATTTCACCCTATGGCGATCGCCACGTATCTATGCAGTCGCTGCAGCCGCCCACTCTGCAGATCATGTGTGCGACAGTGCTTCGGAATGATGCTTTGCCCGCTCTGTTGGCCCGGCCCGGTTCATCCGTACCCGTGGCTTCCACACCCGCTCCCCAGACCTCCCTATCCCCTGACCATGTCAACGCGCTGTCTCGGGCTGATTGCCGCTCGCTGGCTCTGAGAAGAGACCGAAACGGCGTGTCGCCACGTAGACGAGCAGGCAGATGACAGTCGGCACGTGGATGACGAGAATCTCAAACTCAAGGGCAACGAAAGCTTGCCCGTAGAACCTCAAGCCCAAGAAAACTGCGGAGACTATCGCAAGGAGGATGAGCGCGTAGGCCCAATCCCTTGTCACAGCCGTCTCCAAAGCTCACCGCTTCGCGGAAGAAAAGTCGTTTCAGCCTTCCTGCTTCACGACCAATCTCAGAGGTATGTTTTGACTTGTCCCATCTGGGAGAGCTCTTCTGATGCTGATCGGAAGCACGCCTGCTTCAAGTTCCTGGGCTGCTATGTCAATGGGAGACATGCTCCCGGGATCGATGTCAATCAGGACAGGAGCGCCCAGTGCGATCTGAAGAGCACGGGCGCCAACTACTCTTGCCTTCTCGAAACGCGTGAGTTTCCGAGGGCCAATCAGGGGAGTCTCTCGGCGCCTAGTACTCGCCCGCTTCTTCACCACTCTCTTCTGGCCCCTTAGGCGGCCCCTTCATTTCCTTCTTCGACGCGGCGATGACATCGTCTATCTTGAGAATCATCCCCGCCGCTTCGCTAGCTGATTTGACCAGTTGAAGCTTGACTGCGAGAGGTTCGTAGACGTTCTGCTTGGCCAAGTCAGCAACTTTTCCCTTGAAAGGATCAACCCCCGCCCAAACGAGTCCCTTGTCATGTCTTGTTCTCAGCTCAACCTGAGTGTCGATCGGATCCAACCCCGCGTTTTCAGCAAGTATCATGGGCACCGATTCGAGCGCTTCAGCAAAGGCTTGGACGGCAAGCTGCTCTCTGCCCGCAAGTCTATCCGCGTACGCCCTTAGCCTCTTTGCAACCTCTGCTTCAGGCGCGCCTCCTCCAGCGACGACCCTTGGGTCGACGACCACGTCCCTGACAACACAGAGTGCGTCGTGGACGGCTCTCTCCGCTTCGTCAACGATTCGCTCCGTGCCGCCTCTCACCAATATGGTGACGGCTTTGGGGTTCTTGCAACCTTCAACGAACGTCATCTTGTCATCTGCGACCTTCCTCTCCTCGACAAGCTGTGCAGCGCCAAGGTCCTTGCTCCCGAAATCATCAAGGTTTGTGACCACATGACCGCCGCTCGCTTTCACAAGCTTCTCCATGTCAGACTGCTTCACGCGGCGGACGCCTAGTATGCCTTTCCTAGCAAGGAAGTGTTGCGCGACGTCATCAATTCCCTTCTCACAGATGATCACATTCGCGCCTGCAGACACAATCTTGTCGACCATTCCGCGCAGGAGCTTTTCCTCCTCATCAAGAAACGCTTTCATCTGATCCGGCGTCTTGATGTTGAGTTTCGCCTCGAATTCTGTCTTCTCAACTTCCAGCGGGCAGCTGAGAAGAGCTATCTTTGCGTTCTCCACACGTTTCGGCATACCAGGGTGGACGACTTCTTTGTCCAGAAGCACGCCCTGGATCAGCTTCGTCTCGGATATCGATTCGCCCGGCTTCTTCTCGACCTTGATATCATCTATGTCAACCTTGTAGCCCTTTGCATCCTTCTCCGCCACCTCCAAGACGGCTCGGACAGCGAAGTCGCTCACCTCATCCCCATACTCAGCAAGCATCTTCGTTGCCACGGCGACTGCCGCGACCTTCTTGAGCATTGACCTATCCGTAGGCTCGACCTTGATCGCAATATGCTCGAGAATCTCAAGAGCCTTCTCAGCCGCGATCTTGTACCCGTCCACTATGACTGTCGGGTGTACATCTTTGTCGATCAACTGCTCGGCCTTGCCAAGAAGCTCGCCTGTGAGCACGGCCGCGGTCGTCGTTCCGTCACCAACCTCGTCATCTTGAGTCTTGGCAACTTCAACGAGCATCTTCGCCGCCGGGTGCTGAACATCCATCTCATCAAGAATCGTCGCGCCATCATTTGTGATGGTGACATCTCCGAAGCTGTCAACAAGCATCTTGTCCATTCCCTTGGGTCCAAGGGAGGATTTCACAGACTCCGCAACCGTCCGCGCAGCAGCGATGCTGGCGTGTTGCGCGTCTCGGCCCGTCGCGCGCGATGTCCCTTCCTTCAAAATGATGACCGGTTGTCCGCCAAATTGAGCAGCCAAACATCATAACCTCAGTTTTCAAGGAGTAGCGAAACGAAAAATTGGTCTTTATATAAGTCTTGCGTCCGACCGCGTTTCGTCTCATCGCACCAGGCGTCACGCACAGGCCAAAATCGCAAGCAAACCGTGTCGATCCTAACCCAGCCAGACTCGTCCAGACGGTGGCACCGCGTCGTTCTCAGATGATAGTCTTCTGTTGGGATTCCATCTCAGACTTCATTCTTCTTTGGAGACAAGATTGCTGTTTAGAGCTCAGATAAGACCCCATTTCACATCATTTGTGCCAACCATGACGATTGAATTCCAGCAGGAAACGCTTTTAGATTTTCTACCATCACATACACCGATTGCGTGGCAATGGACTCCATGCGCGACATGATATCCATCAATCAGCCCTCCATGGGAAAAGAGGAGATTGAAGCGGTCGTTGAGGTTCTCAAGAGTGGAATCCTTACTGAAAAGAGCGGTCGGGGACCAAGGGTCCTGCAGTTTGAGAAGG
Source organism: uncultured Candidatus Bathyarchaeia archaeon (assembly GCA_964623365.1). Classification (GTDB taxonomy): domain Archaea; phylum Thermoproteota; class Bathyarchaeia; order 40CM-2-53-6; family 40CM-2-53-6; genus CAVPLU01. The sequence continues at coordinate 12,278 of CAZUTN010000011.1, read as the reverse complement.
AGTTTGCAAGGTTCGTGGGAGCGAAACATGCAATCGCTGTATCTTCTGGGACGGCCGCCTTGCACTCAGCTCTGCTAGCCGCAGGCATTCAGCCCGGAGACGAAGTCGTCATTCCATCGTTCACCTTCTCTGCCACGGCCGGCGCGGTGGTCCTCGCGGGAGGGAGGCCGGCGTTCGCCGATATTGACGCCGACACCTACTCTATCACACGCGAAACGATCGAAGCTGCCCTCACGCATGGAACGAAGGCGATCATGCCCGTAGACATGTACGGCCTGTGCGCGGACATGGATGCCATAATGGAATTGGCTCGCAATCGCGGAGTGGTCGTCATCGAGGATGCAGCCCAAGCCCACGGAGCAGAGTACAACGGACGCAGAGTGGGTTCAATCGGCGACGCAACGTGCTTCAGTTTCTACCCGGGGAAGAACATGACCACGGGGGAGGGAGGAATGGTGACAACGAACGACGATGACTTAGCCGAACAGGTCAGGATGATCAGGACTCATGGAGAAGAGCGCCCGTATTGGGTTGCAAGACAAGGCCACAACTATCGTATGCCCGAGATTTCAGCGGCTATCGGAGCTGCCCAGCTGAAGAAGCTGCCTGGTTTCCTGCAGGAACGTAGGAAGAACGCGGAATACCTGATTGAAAAGCTAGGCGTACTGGGGAAACTCGTGATGCCCAAAGAACCACCGGGCAGAAAACATGCATGGTACCTTTTCACAGCTCGGCTGCGAGGCGCCAATGCTGGAAAACGCAACAAGCTTGTTGAGAAGCTGCGGTCAAGGAACATTGGAGCTTCCGTGTACTACGAATCACCGGTGCACATGCTGCCTTACTATCGCGATCTCCAATCGCCACGAAGAAGCGCCTTGCCTGAGACGGAGCGAGCGTGCCGTCAAGTCTTCTCGCTTCCGGTACATCCGCATCTGAGAACTAGCGAGCTCCAGTACGTCGTTGACACGGTCAAACGTGTGATCTAGTGTTGAATTGGCGTGTAGTCCAAGCAGCTATTTCAAGAACTTCCTCAGGAGTTCCTCGAGACCGGGTTTTGTAACCTCGCGCATCTCGTATCGAACGCGCGCGGCTGGCTTGGTCACTTTCACTATTCGGCGGACATCTATCGGGGTCCCAAGCACTACCGAATCGCAGGGAGTCTTCTCGATCGTCTGTTCGAGCTCTCTGATCTGCTTGGCTCCGTATCCCATTGCTGGCAAGACGAAGCCAATGTGTGGATACTTCTCGTATGTCCTCTTGATCGACCCGACGGCGAAGGGTCTTGGATTCACCAATTCGCGTGCCCCATGCAGGTGGGCTGCGATCGCTCCTACAGATTCTCTCATCTGCCCATGAGTTACCGTCGGTCCGTCTTCAACGACCAGGACGGACTTTCCCTTGATGAGCTGGGGCTCATCGACGTGGATGGCGGAAGCCGCCTCAACTATCGCCGCGGTGGGGTTCAACTGTTTGACGTTCTCACGCACAAGCCGCACATTATCGGGCAGAGCGCTGTCAACCTTGTTGATAACGATCACATTCGCCATCCTCACATTGGTTTCTCCGGGGTAGTACGAGAGTTCGTTTCCAGCTCTGTGAGGATCTGCCACAACCACGTGGAAGTCAGGGTTGTAGAATGGCAGATCGTTGTTTCCTCCATCCCAAAGGATTACGTCAGCTTCTTTCTCTGCCGCAAGCAGTATCCTTTCGTAGTCGACGCCCGCGTAGACGATGTTCCCTTCGTCTATGTGAGGCTCGTACTCCTCCCGCTCCTCAATTGTGCATTGTTCTCTGTCCATGTCTTCATACGTTGCGAATCTCTGAACCGCTTCGGTCTCAAGTTGGCCGTACGGCATGGGATGGCGAACTACGATCACTCTCTTTCCTCGGGCCTTCATGACCCTCGAAACTGCTCTGGAAACGGTACTCTTGCCCGCTCCGGTTCTGACCGCGCAGACAGACACGACAGGAACTTTGGCCTTCAGCATGGTGCTCTTGGGGCCCATGAGCATGAAGTCGGGGCCGTTGGAGCCAACCATGGACGCCTTGTGCATGACATCGTCGTATGAGAGATCGCTATATGCCAGAACGACCAGTTCCACATCTCTATCTTTGATCAACTTTGGAAGCTGGTCTTCAGGCAGGATCTGAATTCCTTTCGGGTACAGCGGGCCTGCGAAAACAGACGGGTAGGTTCTCTGCTCAATTCCGGGTATCTGCGATGCGGTGAAGGCCACGACTTCGTACTCAGACCTCTTTCTGAAGAACACATTGAAGTTATGGAAGTCTCTACCCGCTGCGCCCATTATGACCGTCTTCATTCGACGTGACAATTCAGGCCCTCATGACCAAGGCAGACTACTCGCTACAGCAAACCTATATCTTTTCTAAGACGGGTGGGATTCAGATTGCCATGGCGAACAGCATCTCCAGAATACCGATACGTTTCTTTTTCGAGGACGGAAGACGCGTTGACGCAGAGCTGATACGGTTCCAAGCCCCCAAGACTGTGGACTCATTGCTCAGGAGACTGCCCATCGAGGGCAGAATCGCCCGCTGGAAAGAAGAGGTGTATTTTGAAACCGGCATCACGATGGGACTCGAGAAAGCAAAGTCCAAGGTGGATACTGGAACCATTGCGTTTTGGCCTATGGGGTCCGCTGTCTGCGTCTTCTACGGAGAGACTCAGCCCTACAGCCCAGTGAACGTCATTGGTGTTGTCAGAAGCGGAATCGAGATCTTCAAAGACGTGGCAGCGGGAGCCAAGATCCGTATGGAGAGGGCCTAAGCTGCCGCCATCTTGTAGATACGTATTCTCGCATTTCCGCCGACTGCCGTGACCAGCCGTTTCCTCTCCAGTTCCTCCAGCATGTCTTTCGCGACACTCATCCGCAGATTGAACTGGGAGGCGAGCGCGTAGGGAGTAATCGCCCCCATCTTTGAGAGCTCTGAAAGGAATCGCGCATCCTCAAGATTCGGAAGGTCGACGCCACGCGACTTCTTCTCGGCGGTGGGCTTCCCTTTCTGTTTCTTTGTGGGCTCCGCCTTCTTATCCTGTTGAACTCGAATCTTCTCCATCTGCGCTAGGCTCTTCTTCTTCGCTCCGCCCAATACGACCACTCAGCACTGAACGCAGGCCGAGTTCAATAAAATCTTTCCGTATGAGTCTCGATTCAATGAGAAAGAGTCATATCACATATTGTAGAATACGAGTTGCTCTGCGGAGCCCGCAGTTTTGAAGCTGGTCACGGTGAAGCTTCCCGAAGCGATCCTCGAAGGGTTAGATGAACTCGTCAAGGCAGGAATGTACCAGAACAGAAGTGCCGCAATCAGAGCTGCGGTACGCGACATGCTCAAGAAGGAACTATGGAGAACCGAAGAAACCTAGGGCGGTACCAGAACAGACCTTCGCAGCTGGTCAGCTGATCGAGCGGGATCATCGCTTTCGTATATGGACCTCCCAACGATCGCGTACTTTGCCCCTGCCGCTATGGCGTCGCTGAGACTTCCGCCCTGAACCCCCACTCCTGGAGAGAATATTGGGATCACCTCACCAAGGATTGAACGCACCCTGGCGATGGTGTCTGGAAAGGTTGCTCCAACTATGACTCCATCTGCCCCCCATTGGAGGGCCCTTTCCGCGAATACCTCAAACTGGAACCTTCTCGCTCCTGTCGCCTCGTCTGCGACCCTTTGGCCGTACCCCTCGCTCGCCCCTCTATGGCTCATGTGCACGAGCAGGAGCACGCCTCTCTCCTGCGACTTTGCGAGTCGAAAGATAGGCTCCAGGCCGTCCTTGTATCCTGCAAATGGGTTCGCTATCACCGCATCAAATCCTGCCGAGAAGTACTGAGAGGCGATGAACTCGTTGGTGTGTCCAATGTCGTTGATCTTTGCATCCATGATTGCAGGAATGCCGCGTCTATGAGCCTCAGCGACCAGCCTAGCCACGCGTTCATGCAGCCCAAGAGGAAGCACCAACTGGTGATTGATCTTTACCGCGCATAAGAAACGAGACACTGACCCAATCAGTTTCAGACTGTCTCTGAAGAGGGTTTCCCTGTCTTCCCGAGTAAGATCAAGCGCCAACACAATGGGGGACTCGTTGCGCGTCGCCGCCTCCTCGATGGCTTGCTTGAAGCCCAACGTCTATCACTCGACCGAAATTGCCTATCGCTCCCGCGGATTTGGACAAGCCATAGATGAACGTTTGGCCAGTGGCGCGCAATGTTCACGGGAATATTGGGAAGCTCTTCACATTCACTATCTTGGCGTAGAAGCCTTTCGCGTCTGACGTGTTGCTCGTGTACTCTATCTTCTCTCCGGCTGGTTTCGATGCGACGTACTTCACGAACGCTGAGGGAGGCGGTTTCTCTTGCACAACGTAGAAGAAGACCGGAAGCGCGTCCGCCTCATAGTAGTGTTCGAACGGTATGCAAGTTCCGACTATCTGCTTGCCATTGTGGGGGAAGTGCCAGAGCGGAAAAACCGTGCCTTCGCGCATCGATAGCGGGACAAGTGTTCGCACTATTGAGTTGATGTTCTCGACCTCGGCCAGCATGGGCGCGGGCGGAGAAGGAAACTGACCATCTAGACATTCGAGGAATTTCTGCGGTAGGCTCTTCACTTCAATGAATGAACCATAACGGTATCTGCTGTCATCAGCGTCATCCGTGAACATCCATTCCTCGCCTTTCTGCGAGTCGCTCTTGTACGCAAGGAATGCTTTCGGAGGAGCATCAGTGTACGTGTACGCTAGTATCGGGAGGTCGCCGTCCCAGTACATGTATGCCGTGAACATGCCGAGCACGTGTCTGCCCTTGTGCTTAAGGTGCCATAGTATCTGCGAGCCTTCTGTCAGAGCGAGCGCCAGCCTCGAAAAGTTGAGGATATCGCTGACCTCCACCGGCACTGGAGGCTTTAGCGAGTTCAAGAAGGACGCCTCTTGAGACGCTAGACAAGGAATGGGCAGTAGTTAAATCTGCTGCGACGCGTTGCCTCACGATTTGATGTGCCTAGTTCCCTGATGCGCCACGTGAATCTCAGACGTGCAATGGATCTCCTAGAGGGAAGACGGCCCAAACCCATGACTCATGCACGTTCGCGAGAAAACTTTGTATGAGGCCACGCGAGTATTCCGTCAAAGAATGGTAGATTGATCGACCGGCAGGGCGCGAAAGTCGGCTGTTGTGGATTCGCGACCCGACAGCGCGAGTACTATCGACTGTTCCGTGTTGTAGAACTGCAGAGCACATTCTATCAGCTTCCGCGAACTGGAACGGCTGAGCGTTGGAGGAGCGAGGCGCCGTCTGACTTCAACTTCTGTCTCAAAGCCTGGCAAGTGATTACGCATCCCGCGACAAGCCCGACCTGGAGCCGAATGTCCAAGGGGAATTTGCCGCCTAACAGCGCCAAGTACGGTCACTTGCGACCGACTCGTGAGAACTTTTCCGCGTGGGAGAACATCCTACAGATCTGCAACAGCTTGGAAGCGAGCGTCTGCCTGATCCAGTGTCCCCCGAGCTTCAGGTTCTCGAGAAGAAACGCCGACAACGTTCGCAGATTCCTTGGGCAAATTGACCGAGGGGGGACCAAACTTGCGTGGGAGCCGAGAGGAAACTGGAGGGAGCATCTTGAGGAGATCAAGAAGCTTTGCCGTCAAGTTGATCTCATTCATGCGGTGGACATTCTGAGATCCGGTCCGGCCGTGGAAAGCGAAACTTGCTACTTCCGTCTGCATGGGCTCGGACCTAGGGAGTTGAACTACAAGTACGACTACTCCGCGGAAGACCTGAGACGCCTGCGGAGGGCCGTGATTGAGACTTTGAACAAGGGCGTGGAGGAAGCCTTCATACTGTTCAACAATATCAGCATGCTTGAAGACGCAAGAGCCTTTGACAAGATGCTACGTGCGGATCACAGCACTGACTCATCAGCGGAACAAGTCCTGCCTCGCAGGCCTCACCAACTCCCGCGCGCTTCCACGCGTTCGACGATGCGGATATCCTCGTATGACGACGACAGGAATACCATCTGATTTGTTCATGACAAGCTCGGCTGCGCCGGCAAGCTCGTCTGCGACAGCCATCATTGTTACTGAGAGCTTGCGGCCGAACAAGTCCCTCGCTCCTCGGTAGTCCTTCCAAGGCCTAGTGCCCGATAGACCAATCGCGACATCGGTCTGGCCTATTCTCCAAGGCCTGCCGAACGTATCTGAAACTATCACTGAAACATGCTTGCCGGTCTCCTTCCTAATCTGTTGACGAATTCGTCGCGCAGATCTGTCCGGGTCCTTCGGCAGTAGCGCGACAATATCCCGCCCTTTCACATTCGACTTGTCTACGCCCGCGTTCGCGCACACAAGGCCGTGCCGAGTTTGGACGATCAGATGACTGCCCCGTTGTCTCACCACGCGCTTCGTCTCACGCAAGATGACTTCAATCTCTCGCGGATCCTTTCTCATCGTCCTTGCGAGTTCCCCGGCCCTCTTTGACGGTTTGATGTCGCTGAGAGAGACAAGTCGTCTCTCAGCTTTCGAGACGATCTTCTGAGCCACTACAACTATGTCGCCGCTTCTCAGCGTGAGACGTTGCCTGCCCGCGGCGGCGGAAATCATTTTCCCGAGATTGTCACCTGGCTTGACATTTGGAAGGTACTTCAGCCCCACTATTGTGAGAGAGCCTTTCCTCAAAATGTGCCCCAACCCGGAGATGGCGGTCTCATTGTCCATTTGAGAAGAAAGATTCCAGTTTCTTGACCCCCACTAGATCCTCAAACTCAACTCCGAGCGCATCAAGCACCTGTTCGAAGGTTGACCGAAGATACTCCATGTACTTTTGGATGTCTATGTCATCGACCCTAGCCAGTTGGACCGGTTTCACGCCTTGTTCTCCGATCACTTTGACAAATGCTATCAGCTCACCTGACTTGACCTCGAAGCCTCTTCCCTCAAGCTGTTTTGCAGCTTTCACGTGTTGAGGAGTGGTCTTTGTGTATCTTCCCGTTTCACGCCCCATCATCACCGAGAACGCCAATTCCTCAACGGTGTATTCCCGGTTCCGCAGCTTGAGGTAGCAGCCCTTCACTATCTCCGTTATTCTCTTCTTAGCGTTCTCAAACTCGTCGGGGTCCTTCACATCACTGAGTATGCGAACCATGTCGTAGAAAGCTTTCGTCAAGAATTCCGGTATGTGCCGCTTCTTTCCCGTGAGGCCCTTGATATCTACGCTTCCGTCAGGTTTGACGCCGAAATAGTTCTTCTTCCGAGAGCTCAAAGCGAGATAACGGTAGTTCTTGTCGACCTCAAGCTCCATCTGCAGCGACGACTTGGACCAGTCAACGAGCTTCTTGAGCACGTCTTGACCTGGGCTTTCCAGAAAGAGCGAGTCAGTGTCACCGTACAATACCTCGATGCCGAGTTCACGCGCCGTCTGCAATGTTTGTGAGATTGCGTACCTTCCAATGGCTGCCGTCGCTTCCGCGACCGGCGGACAATACAAGGCAAATCTGTCGGCTCCGAAGACTCCGTAGCTTGCGTTAAGTACAACTTTCAACGCGTCCGAGACGACTCTGTACCAACTGAGTTGGCTCTTCGGAAGGCTGGCGTTCTTCGAACACGGCTTGTACCAGTTCACTCGGATGTCTCTTAGCGAGCCGATCAAGAGACTCTCTAGAGCCCTCGTCTTCTTGCAGACCCAGTGTGGTGTTCCAGGAATCAGGTTCTGCCTGCATTCTTCGTCGGTGTGGGGGCAGCGGACCGTCTCATATCCGAGGTTCCAGTTCTTGATTATCGAAGGGTACAGCGATGCGAAGTCGAGCACGGAAACGTTGAAATGCACACCCGGACGTGGCTCGACAACGATGGCGCCCTTGTATTTCTTGCCCTTTATGACGGCCTCGGTAGTGGTGCCTCCCTTGAGTTCCTGGATCTCGTCTGCCCGTGGAATGAAGTAGTCTCGTTTTCGGTGGTGACAGTACATAATGCTTCTGATCCAGCTGGAGACGCCTTGTCTAGACACATCTTCCAAGCTCATGTAGCTGATCCGTGACAGCGCGGTGATGAGCTTCATTACGAGATCGTCTTCGAATCTTGTCAGCTCCAGAGTGATTTCGGAATCATTGAGGCAATACGCGGCGAGTTCGCCGTAGTCGAGCTCAGAGACCGGCGCGGGTATGTCGATTTTCCCTCTGCCGATTATCGCCTCGCTAACCTCGCTGAGCGTATTCTCGCGGTATCGCTGGCTGAACGCGTAGATCTGTATCGACCGATTGAAGAAGAACTTGTAGAGATCGATATGCACGCCGTGCCTCAGGTAGGCGACATCCCGCCCCATCTCGATGGGGATCTCTTGCTTGGCGAAACCAAGGTTCTGGGCACGATGGTACAGATATTTCAGGTCGAAGTCGTCGCCATTGAACGTTAGGACAACCGGGTAGGCAAGCATGGCTCTAAAGAGCTCAGCAACGAGTTCTCTCTCTGTCTCGTAGAACTCAACGGAAGCGACGGCTGGTAACGGGGCAGTTCCCTGCTTCTTGCCCTCCTTCTTGAGCAGGAGCACGCGCTTCTGCCCATCTGACCCTACGAGGCTGGCACAGATCACTTCCTGATCGGCGGCCTCTGCGTCAGGTATCCTGGTCGCCACCGGTGAGAATACCTCAATGTCAATAGCCGCCCGCAGGTAGGTTGGGACAGGACACTCAAGAAGTCGCATCCATTCGAGTGCGAGTCGCCGATACTCTTCCGATTCCGTTCGAAGCCATTGCTCTACGATACGGTTTGCTTCACGAGGAAGGGTATACTCGACCTGCTGGAGACGCCCCTGTCTCACCTCGTACATCATTCCCGGTTCGAGGTTGCTGTCGTAGATATAGTTCTGGACGTACTTTATGTCCGCCTCCCACGCTCGAATAACATCTCGTATCGAACCGGTCGGTTTCCCCCCGATCGTCAAAGGGTCCTTCGCCACGATCTTGGTGCGAGCGGTTGACTCGCAGCGGAGCGGATCATATTTCTCAACCGTCTGGAACTTCTCAAACCCCGGGTTCTTCGAAATAGCTTCGTTACTCGATAACTCATCGATGGATTTGTCTGCAAAACAGTAGGGCCTGTGACCAGTGGTGTCGTACCATTCGTAGATTCGATGACTCTTCGCCTCATAGAAGCGAAGATAGCAGCAACGTTTCTCACCGTCATAGCCAATCGAGACGAAGTACGAAGATGGAATGTCAGACGGATCTGCCGGAGTCCCTGACTCGACCAGATCGATACCCTTCCGTTCAGGTTGGGGTTCTGATGGAGAGGAAACGTACTGGTCGAGTGTCTGCATCCACCGAAGTGCTCCACCATACTTGGAACCTCTCTCAGATAGAAATCGTTTGTGCCATTTGCTTCACGAAAGTCTTGGCAGTCCGGGAACGAGATGTCTCTCAGTGCTGCATGTCGTTCGTGACGCTTTAGAGGTGACTAGGATGCTTGTCTTCTATGCAGCCACACCGTAGGATCTTCCGGCGAACTCTAGGCGGAATGGTATGACGGTGCCCTGTAGTTGTTGACTGCCCGATGGAGCACATAAGAGAGCTCACAAACCCATATACATGGCAGACGGATCGGTAAGTCAGTCCCTGGGGAGTACGATATGGTTCCTTCAAGCGGATGAGAATAATGCGGAACGCTGTCGCCTTAGCCGTCGAAGCAATGAGCTGGATGGAGGCGGAAGGGCTTAGCGAGCGAACGGCATTCGCGAGGGCCGCGAAACAGCTTCGAGTTGCCGAACCGGATCAGTTGAGAACAGCCCAGCTGTACATATTCGAGACTACACGGCGCCGCAACTTCATAGACTACCTCATCCAGAGCGCGGCAGGTGAGCGATTTGACCCCGGCTCTTTTCAGTACGGCGTGACGAGCTTCATGAGGCTGTTCTGCTATTGGGCGAAGTTTCACGGAGCGAGCGAGCGTGATCTCATCCGCATTCTCCATGCTGCACGCTCCGTGCTCGGCTGGAAAACTCTGCAGCCGATCGAGTACTTGTTGGGCCAGGTTCTCGCCTTGGACCTCCGTGAAGCTACAGCAAGACTTTCGGCTGATGAAGCCCTAGCTTTGCACGTCTTTCACCCCGCCTGGTTTGTGTCTGCCTGTACGACCCTGCTCGGCAGGTCAGCGGCTCTGAAGCTGATGCACCGAAACCTGCACCGACCACCGCCCTACATTCGACTGAACACGTTGCGGGGAAGCGATGAGACGTGTCTTCGCGAGATCGAAAGAGCTGGGATCGAGGTGAAACCTGTTGAGCATCTCCCGCTCACGTTCAAAGTGTTGTCCTCTAGGCGGCCGATTGTACGAACCGAACCTTACAGACACGGAAGAATAGTGGCTCAAGACAAAGCCAGCATTCTAGCAAGCGTGTTGGCCGATCCAAGGCCAGGGGGCTCTGTTGTTGATGTGTGTGCGGCACCTGGCGCAAAGACGACACATCTTGCTCAGCTAATGCAGAACGGAGGGGTCATTTATTCAGTTGACAGATCGTCCGACAGAATGTCCTTCTGGAGGCGCGAGGTTTCTCGGCTTGGAGTGAAGATTGCGCATCCTATACTGGCGGACGCCACCAAGCCGCTTCCCATAGAGGTGGAGGCTGACGTTGTCATTCTTGACCCCCCGTGCAGCAATACTGGAACATTCGGGAAGTCTCCTGCTGCGAAATGGGCTGCCACCCCAGAACGCGTACGCCAGCTCGCTGCGAACCAGCGGGCCATGTTAGAGAATGCAGGACGCCTTGTCCGCGAGGGCGGCACGCTCGTGTACAGCACCTGTTCCATTCTCGTTGAAGAGAATGAGAATGTTGTCAACGGCTTCCTCCGAGCGAACCCTGATTTCGAAGCCGTCCAGTCAAGTCCGCGAATAGGCCTGCCCGGGCTGTATGGATCCGAACGGAGCCAGCGACTATACCCTCACATCCATGACTGCAACGGCCATTTCCTGTCAAAGATCAAACGAGTCGATTGAGGCTACTTTCCTTCGCTCTTGCTTCTTGCCGCCTCCGCTGAACACATGGCCTCGAAGAGCATCTTCGCTCCGAGCGCAGCGGTAGCGCCGTTGTCGTAGGGCGGCGACAGTTCAGCCAGATCCAATCCGACCAATCTTTCATCGCACACCCCTGCGAGAATGCTCAGACACAGATCAGGCCACATTCCATCTGGCTCAGGATTTCCGACCCCAGGAGCGAAGCCAGGATCGACCACATCCATGTCTGTCGTCACATAGAGCTTCCCGAAATCTGAGATCGCTCGGCGAACGAGACGCACGTCCTCTTTCACGTCGTGACGCTTGAGATCGCGCATCGAGAAATGCCTCAGCCGGTTCTTTTCGATGAAACCTAGTTCTTCTTTGCAGAGCGCTCTCAACCCAACATGTACAATCTTCTCGGAGCCGACGAGCTCAATTGCCCTCCTGAGGAATGTTGCGTGCATCAACTTCTCACCCATGTATTCGTCCCGCATGTCTGCGTGAGCATCCAAGCACACGATGCCAACATCCCGAGGGAAAGAACGTATCGCCCCGTACGAGATCGTGTGCTCACCGCCCAAGGCTACCGGGATCTTTGAGGCTGAGATGATTCCCCCTTCGACGGCAGACAATCTACGCATCGTTTCATCGACGGCGTCCACAACGTGCAAGTCGCCGATGTCACAGATCTGAACATCTTCGAGGTCGAACTTGGACCGGACGCTGTAGGTCTCTATATTCAATGAAGCATCTCGTATGGCGGACGGGCCAAACCTGGAGCCCGCGCGGTAAGTGCTGGTCTTGTCGAATGGCACGCCGAAAACGACGAATCTCGCGTCACTGAACGGTTTCCCTAGTCCCGAGAAGATTTGCGACGGAGAGGCGTGCAATCCGATCTGATCAGGGATCAACAGTACCAGCTCTTTCGGCCAGCGCGATGTCTCTAGAATGACAGCACCATGGGGCTATTTGCTTATCTTTGGCGAGACTCGGGATGCGGCTGCCGAGAGCGAATGAGTCATGGTTGGGATCCGAACGGGCGAGGCCAACCGACACACGAAGGGTCTATCGAGAAGGCGGCGCGACAGTATGCGTGGCGCACCTGTCGATTTGGTGAGACCGAGCTCTTCCTTCGCCGACGACCCTGTCACACGCAAGCCGGGAAGGTTGGTGGACGCCAGCGGGCAGGCTCATATGTGTCAATAATATGACAATTAGTACACTAAAATGACCGCAATGACCCTTACCGAAACGCTAGCCAGAGTCCAACCCACGCTCA
>CAZUTN010000010.1:0-20448 GCA_964623365.1 uncultured Candidatus Bathyarchaeia archaeon | reverse complement strand
GGAGGCATGAGGACAATGCCTGAACTCGACGTGAATGACAAGAAGTCAATTGTTGAAATTCGCAAGCGGAACCTCTCGTTACTTGATGTCTTTCGCCTATCTGCAAAGCATGACACGATATCATATGAGTGGGTCAACGACTTCTCTGTGACATTCAAGATCGCACTACCGTTTCTGATTCGTGAGTTGCAGTCGACGGGAGACATCAACACCGCGGTCGTCGACACCTATCTCAAGATACTCTCCGACATCCCGGACACGCTAATCGCTCGAAAGCGGGGCATGAACAAGGCGAAGGCAATCTCCCTTGGAGCAAGAAGAGTTCTCAGGTCAGGCGGAATGAAGACCGCAAGCGGACGCAGAGCAGTCGAGCGAATGGACCAAATGCTGCAGAGACCAGGTCACCCTTTTAATCCTGGCACGACGGCCGATCTCACAGCCTCCGCTCTGTCGGTCTTGATACTCGACGGGTACAGGCCTTGAGACAACGGGTTTCCTGGCCTGCTTGACATCGGCCTTAGTATCACGATCGGTTTGTGCTCCACCCGTTCCAGCATCTGCCAATCAACCTCGGTCAATCCCACCCCGAATCGAGCAGCCATTTCCCAAGCAGTTCTCCCGGCACCGAACCCACGAGCCTTGTTGGCTAGACCCGCAACACGCATCGCGAATTCGGGGAAGGCCGAGGCGCCAGCCCATGCAAGAGGGGTGGATCTTGCCTTCCACCGCAAAGCTCTGCCCATTACGTACGCAAGGAACCCAAGCTCGAGCATTCCCTTGATGTCGGTACCTCGCGAGGCGAAATGGAGCCCTCGGCACGAGTAGGTCTTGTCGCTGTCCACGATCACGACCGCAACCGACTTCCCGAGTTCTCTGGCGATAATTCCTCGAATCTCCTCTGCAAGGCGCTTTGGAGATTCGAGCGGCAGGCTCGCCAGTGAGTACGGCAGATTCGTTGTATCTATTCCTCCTTCGGAGAAAGGACGCAGGGCCTGGAGGAATCCTGCTTGCTCCAAAGAAACCTGCTTATGTCTAGCGCCCTCGTAGAGCGGGTACGATCTGAGACGTTCGATATTGACCTTCTTCATATGGCAAAGCCTACCCAATACGCGACCCCAAGCCATCCTCATCCAGAAAACCGTGAGGATGCGCGCCAAGATGCCTGGCCTTGCTTTGGACTCGTCGACGATTCTTCCTTGAGCAACTACCAGCGCCTTCTCCGAAACGGCCACGATGTCTCCGTTCTGTAGTTCCCCGGAAAGCGAGTGGAGGATGATCCTACGATAGTCGTCGCCGGGTCTCCAGTACTTGGTTCTGATTGCTCGGCTCGTGATCTTCAAGTGGGGTTCCCCTAGTTAGGCTATGATGTATTTATTCTGAGTCAACATCTATGGGACTAGGAGTATTTCTCACTTGAAGATCGGTATCATGACTCGCGACCAAGATGCTTGGTGCTCATCGAGGCTGAAGGAGGCTTTTATTCGCAAGACCGTGAACCCAGTCGCGTTTCGATTCGCCGACGCAACAGCGAGGGTCGGGCTAGCACCCGAGTTCTCACTGGGCCAAATTGATATTCTCAGGAACTTGTCGGCAATTCTGGTGAGGCCCATCGGGCGCGGCTCTCTCGACGAGATCATCTTCCAGATGGATGGTCTCCTTAAACTGGCAAGGCATGGAATGCCAATCATCAATCCGCCCTCAGCCATTGAGAAAGCCGTCGACAAGTACTACACTCTCGCCTTGCTCAGTGAGCACGGGCTCCCTGTGCCCCGAACTGTCGTGACGGAGAACATCGGCGAGGCTATGGATGCGTTCCGAGCTTTCGGAGGTGATGTGGTGATCAAACCAGTTTTCGGGTCGAGAGGGATCGGAGTTGCTAGGATTCGCGATGAAGATATCGCGGAGCGGGTCATGAGGACTCTCAGATTTCACAGACACGTCCTCTATGTGCAAGAGTTCGTCGGCCACGGAACGAGAGACATCAGAACCTTCATAGTTGGAGGAAGAGTTGTGGCCGGGATGCACAGGGTCTCAAACTCTTGGAAGACGAACGTAAGCAAGGGAGCGATCCCAAAGCACTTCCGAGTTGACCCAGAAGTCGAGGCGCTGGCGGTAAGATCGGCTGATGTACTCGGCTGCAAGATCGCCGGAGTTGACATCATGGAGAGCAAGCAAGGCCTGCTTGTGCACGAAGTGAATTCTCAGCCAGGTTGGAGAGGGCTGCAGACTACCACGGACATACGGATAGCCGATGAGATAGCCGCATTTGTGATCGAGCAAGCCAAGAAGTAGGCTCAGGTAATCTCTCAGTCCGGAGGCAGTCGAGGTCTGGCCACCTGCTCCTAGACGACGATTCCTAGGAGTTCTCCTCCAGACTTCAGTCTCAACTCGTATCCCGGGGTTAGTTGGTTTTCAGAAATGACTTCACGTAACCATAGCCTCGATCTTTCAGATCGGAACGTTTGAATCGCGATCAGACTCTGCCACTTGGAGGAGCCGCTTCTCAGAGACCTTGATCGCAAGCCATAATCCATCTATCGCGAGATGACTGCGCGCACTCTCATCAACAAGGACGGAGATTTTCGACGGCAGCTCCTCGTCTCCCGCCCAATAGATGAAGAGGATGGGTATCCTGGGAAGAGTTGGAAGCACAAACGAAGAATCCCCAATCGTGTACGCCTTGCCTCCAATCTTCTGTCCTGCTCTGAAGAAAACTTCGGGAGACTTGAAGGAAAGCAGTAGCTCGGTGAAGGCGAGATTGTGGCTATTCGAGGAGAAGAAAAGATCCCCTCCGCTGAATTCTATCGGGCTAGCCCATCTGCCTACCAGCGAGGTTTCGGTTGCTCCGGTCAGATATGCGAGGACGAGTAGGCGGGTATGCCAGTCGACGTCATTGGAACCAGTCGCCGCGTCAGGGACAATCGCCCGTGATCTCAGATCGATGGCGTAGGTGAGATCTGCAACTCTCAGCATGTAGATCTCTTTCTCTGGTTCAAAAGTCGCCAACGCCCTTCTGCACAGCGAAGCCGGATCTTGACTCAAGAGCATCCTCCAGTAAGCGTCCTCAGTTGTGCCCCCTCCGGACGTTGTGTAGCTCATCCCTAACCCGGCCTATGGTCTCCGTCTGGACTGTTTGGTGCCTGCCAGTCTCTCGATTCGAAAAGAGTTCCCGTCCCTATGTCTCTGCGGTCGGTGAGAGCAACTCGGTCAGGGCCTCATCTTCTCGTCTGAGCCGTAGGCCCTGGCGCTCGCGAAGCTTGATGTAGTGCTGAACCATCTCTTGAATTTTGGTCGAGTCCAGCCTGCCATGAGGTGTCTCAATTTCAGTCATGCGCTTCGGGATTTCCTCCTTGGCAAGGTTGAAACTTTCTCTGACCTTGAATCCGTAGAGCCTTTGGAATACCTCGTTTCCAATCGCCTTTAGCTCCACACTTGTCTTCGGGAGTCCTATCAGATCGAGTGCTCTGACGATTGTCTCCTCGTCATAGACGCTTCTTGCGAAGTAGCAGCCAACCAGAGAGTAGTAGACGTAGAGCCAGTCCTCCTCGTCAGCAATCTTCTCGACTATCTGCTCAAGCGAGAGGTTTGACTCCATCGCTTTCTGGTCAATGCTGTATCCCATGTTGCTCAGGTGCGAGTGTCTAGCACCGACAAGCGTCCCGACAACGAAACCGTACCCCGTAGCGTATCCTGCTGGACTGTTCTTTCCGATCGAGACTGCGAAGTCCTTTCCTCCGTACTTTTGGGCGGCTGCCCATGTGCCGAGGGCCAATCTCTTGTAGAACTGATTCTTCACGAGTGCGATGTTCTCAATGATCTCAGAATATGTACGGGCGTCTCCCCATCTCGGTTGGAGGTCTCCAATCTCTTGACGCGGAATCAGACCCTGCTCGACGGCCTCAGTCAACCATGCGAGGACTGATCCTGTCATGATCGCGTCCATGCCCAAGCGTTCGCATTGCCCGATCAACCGGAGAACAGACGGAGCGTCTCCGATCTCGAGATTACTTCCGAGCGCGAATATCGGCTCGTAGTTATACGGAACCAGTTTGAGCTCTTCGAACGCCTCCCTTCGGCCAAGCTCGTGTTCCGGACTGAAACTGGTTCTGACGCCGCCGAGATGTATGCACGCAACCGGGCATCCAGGACAGGAAATCTTGCGTTCCAATAGCGTTTCGAGGAAGCGTTCTCCTGAGATGCTTTCGGCCTTCTCAAATTTTGATCGGGCGAAGTTCTTCGCTGGAAGAGCGCCGAGCTCGTTGAGCATCATGACGTTGACTGGAGTCCCTTGGTCGTGGTACTTTCGCATCTCTTCGGCTTGGACAACCCGTCTGTGGACTTCTTCATAGAAATCCTTGAACTCCGTCGGTCGTTCTATCTGCACTTCTCCCGTTCCGTGAACCTTGACGGCCTTCAGCTTCTTGGCTCCTATGACCGCCCCTAGGCCGAGGCGACCAAAGTGATGGTAGCGATCCGTGATTAGCCCGCTGTAGTACACTCCGTTCTCGCCGGCAATTCCGATGCTCGCAACACTTTCGATACCCTCCTGAGTCGAGCTACGAAGGGACTTCTCGACCTGCAGCGGCGACAGGCCCCAGAGTGATGAGGCCGCCTCGACGCGAACCTCCGAATCTTCGATCAGCAGGGCAGATGGCACTTCAGCTGCGCCTTTCACCACGACGGCCCCGAACCCAGCGAATCGCAACGCACTCGCGAAGTGTCCCCCACAGTGCGATTCGCCCAAGTTTCCCGTCAACGGTGACTTGAACATGGCGACGGCCTTGACCATGGACGGTAGCAGGCCAGTAAACGGTCCGACGGCAAATATCACCGGAGCGTCCGGTGAGAACGGGTCCACCATATGAGGGCATTCCTCTTCGAGCAGCTTCGAAGCAACTCCTGCACCTCCAAGGTATGTGTCGAATAGGTCCGGTCGTTCCTTGACTTCGCCCTCCTTCTCGGTGAGGTCGATGTACAGAACCCGTTTGAGTCTGGAACTCAACTCTTCATCTCCTCGTACCTGAACACATCATGAGGACAGAACTTCGCGCAGTCCCCGCAACGGTCGCAGATCACCGGAACTTTCGCTCTTCTGTCAAGGACCAGCGCTCCGAGCTTGCAGGCCTCTATGCAGTCGTACTTCTTGCATCCTGCACACTTGGAAGGCGTAAGAGTCACTCCGCCCTCGGGCAGAGCCTCGAGTGCCCCCTGAGGGCAGGCGAGTGCACACTCCGGCAGCGTGCAGAACCTGCATGCGATGACGTTGAAGGGATTCTCGAGCGACTTGTTGACTCGGACAAAAACCGCGACTCGCGTCGGGTCGACTGTCGAATACAAGTGCCGCGAACATGCGTAGACGCAGCTATAACATCCGATGCAGCGTTCCGGGTGCTCGACATCGATGTGGAACCGCATCTAGATTGCCTTCAAGATCATGTCAGCAAGGGCTAGCGCGTCTTCGACCCGTCCCAAAACTTGTCGAGGTACTCCTTGATCTGCGACGAGTCCTTCGGGCCCACCATGATCTCCCATTTCGTGAGGTCCTCTATCTCTCCGCTCAGACGAGCGGCCATGCCAGGGATTACGAGCTTCCGATGCTTCGCCTTGCTCCCCACGTTGCTCGACGCTACTAGATCCTTCACGCCGGCCGCGTTGAACTGTCCGCCCGCGACAGAGGACTCAACAGACAATCCCTCCGTGTTCAAGACCAGTAGATGACAAGTGACTCCGGAGGCTTCAAGGTCGTTCGCGACGGTGTAGTATGTCAGCGCGAAATTCGTGGTCAAAAGAACGGGCGATATCTCATTCGGGCTGCCGACGGCCTTGAGGCCGGCCTCAACGGCCACGGGTTTCCTCGGATCTGTGTACACCCCCTGTCTCAGGGATACGACCGGCAGGAGGGCCCAGACATCCAGCGAGTGCATTATGAAAATGTCGGCGAACCGCGTGAGCAGCAAACTGGCCATACAGGATTCCTTGTACGCTGCCGCCTTCGGATCGGGAGATTCTCCGATCCATGCCGCAGCCGGCACGGCCATGATCGGATACGCGAGGTCTTTGTCCTCCCTTAGAATCGCCGATCTCCTGAGCATCTCTAAATT
Organism: uncultured Candidatus Bathyarchaeia archaeon; assembly: GCA_964623365.1. GTDB lineage: Archaea > Thermoproteota > Bathyarchaeia > 40CM-2-53-6 > 40CM-2-53-6 > CAVPLU01. The sequence goes on along the minus strand of CAZUTN010000010.1, from coordinate 14,347 downwards.
CTCAACAGAGTTCTTTAGGAGGCGACCATGTGTCCACAAACCGGGGTCGAGCACGATCTCCTCGTTACCGATTGCGCGGAGGGTCTTTGCTAGCGCCTTCAGCCCGGAGAGATCACCCGGCGAAAACGCTACGAGTGGACACGAATACTGTCTGGCGAGCGTACCAACATCCTTCCAATTCTCTTTCGTCGCCGCGTAGAGCATCGGCTTCCTGTCATAGACGCCCTTCTGCTCCACAGCCAGCCTGAGCGCCACCGGATCAAGCGAACAAAGAATCAGCGGGAGGGATGAGCTCTTGGCGACCAAGGCGACGGCTTGGGCAAATCTTTGGGAATCCCCCGAGGCGGCCCTCACGGCAATAGCGTCGAGTCTGAGATTCTCACCTATGTGCGTGAATTGGAATTTCTCAGCGCGATTCACCCGGTCGATGATTTCAGGGTCCCCGAGCTTATCGCTGACGTCTATTGCGATCGCTGTGGGGTTGTGATAGGTCAGGTCGTGGCGGTATATGACCTGCTTCCCTCCGATCTTGACCGCCCTCTCGCCAACGCCGAGTGTTATCTCCTTGACCGGAGGTGCAACGAGTTCCGTGAGCTTTGCCGCGTGAGCCTTGTACTTCACGTCCCTGACGAGCGGCGGGCAATCTTTGACAGTCATCTTCCTTTCCAAGAGGTTGGAAGCGAAGGTCATACAGTTGACCTCGCCACATTCACCGCAGTTGGTCTGAGGCAGAAGTTTATAGACGGTGAGCAGAGTCGCTTTCTCTGGCATCTGAAGGCTCACTCGATCGCAGTTATCCAATCCTCGATCTTCTGATCGGTCTCCCCAGTTCCGAACAGACTGTCTACTAGCCCCTTGAGGACCCTGACCGTGGCCGGGTGGCTGACCATGAAGAGGTCAGCGCCTGACATCAGCATAGTCACGCCAGTGACGGTTTCCCACAACGGACCTCGGTACTCTTTCGGACCCAGCTCCTCGGACTTCATCCAAGCCTCTCTGGCGCCCCATGCGTTACTTGCGGCTGAGAGAATGGGCATCTGGAGCTCCGGATCTCCCTTCAGAGCTGCGAGTCTAATGCGCTCGAGCAGGCTGATTGAATACTCGATGCCGTAGCCAAGAGCGCCCGTTGTCGGATCGATAACGAGTCTATCCTTGGGCAACCCAGCATCCAGAAGTAGCCGATTCAGTTTCTTCTGGTTGTTGATGTCCATTGGGGTGAACGCGACGACCGAGTGCCCATGTTCGAGCGCCGCGTTGACAACCCTCTTGTAATCGGTGTCGGTCGAGACTGAGTTGAGAAGAACGCGCTCGCCGTGCGCCGCCTCCGCCGCCTTCTCAAGAACGACAGGGTCCTTCTGCTTGTTGCCTGAACCTCCGATTATGACGGGCACGTTGACCGCCTTGAGTACGTCACGAACTGTTTGCGCAGCGTCCTCCGCGCTCGTATTCTTCAATCCCGGATCAGTGCTGATCAGGTTAAACGAGATGATATCCGCATTGAACTCTCTAACAGACTTCTTTGCCCAAGCTGCGGGATCGTCCATCACACCCTCGTAGTGTTGCCGGACCACTTTGGGGAGCGTGAGCGGCATATCGAAGACATCCATGGCGAACGCTGGCCTGTTTGGGTTCGAGCCCTCGAAACTGTAAAATGGCGGAACTCTTGTCCCTCCAATCTTGATGGATACCGACCGTGTGCCTCCTTGGCTTCCTGTTGCACCCAAGTTGACCTCGGCGACTTGACCCGGATAGAGTTCCACCGGCTTCACGAACTCTGCCTCGAGCAGGCTATCGACGGCCTTAGCGGCCGGGGCCTGAAGTGCAGCGATGCCTCGGGTTGCTCCTGCAATGATGGGTCGCAGTTGCAGTGTCAACTCGTCAACCGCTATCTGCACGTTCTCAACTTCAATCTCGCCGAACTTGTTGGCGAGTTCAAAGAGCTTCTTAGCAATGTCGTTGCGGTCAGACATCAGTGTCACTTCTTTGATTCCTCTCGCCTTATGATAACGCGCTCCGCCGTGATCTTCGCGTTCTTGAGAATGATCCTGAAGCCGCCTCCAATCGCTGGAATCTCTAACCCAGCCGGAACAAGGGTGGGCAATGTTTCGGGTTCAACCTCTCGGCCGGCTTCCACCCCGGGCACCTCCTCGGCCTTCTCGAGCTCCTTCCATCTTTCGACGACGGGATGGTTCCTTGACTTCAGAAACTCCTTCAGTTCGCCTGTGGTTTTCGCGTCCTTCTCAGTTGCGATGAGATCGCCCATGTCGGCCGGAATCGCGTCTTTCACGCGGTCCTTGATCTGTTGCGGCACCCACACGACTCGTTTCCAGCCGTCGTCTGCTTGAATGAACTTTGTAGATCTCATGTACTCGATCGCCATGCCGAGGAATCCCTCGTTCTGCGTACCACCGCTCGTGTGGCCTGCCATCGTTGAGAACGTTAGCCCGTTCACTGTTGGCCCTTTGAAGTCCCTGTGAACGATCGCGATGCCGTCTACCTCTGGAACATAGAATGCGATCGATTCGAAACACCCACAAGAGGTGTGAGGGCGATCGAATAGACTGTGAAGCGAGATCTGCTGGACAGCGCCAAGTGATCTATCTTGGACGACCTTGTTTACGCCAGTGTAAATACCTTTGACGGTATCGAGGCACTCCCCCTTCTTCACGGGAAAGTTTGGTCCCTTTGGGTCCACGTTCGACGATGCGCGCGCGTCGAACCAGCTGATGGAACCGCAACCACCCATTCTGTTGGGTGTGATGATGCAGACATGAGATGGAGCAAATGACTGACAGAGAACGCAACTGTAGAAGTCCTCAACCTCTTCCTCGGTGAGCCCTCGAGCTCGTTCGTCCCGAGCGTTATAGACCTTTACGGCTTCTCGAAGATGCTCCTCAACTCTTGGAGGATCAGTGAAGAAGCTGATCTGGATCTTCTCGACTATCGGTAGGCTCCTTTTGAACAGTAGTATGAGCGCTTTGCCCACCCACGTCAGAGACTTCATTCCTTTCTCAAAGGACTTCTTGGAAATCCGTATCCACACATCCGTCCTCTGATTGACATGCATCACTCCTTCAATGTAGTTCGTGAAGTAGTGAACGCGCCTTTCCAAGACCCCTTCGATGTCTCGGTCCAGTCTGCTGCCTGCCACTTCGATCAGAATGCCAAGTGGATATGCGCCTCCAACTTGCAGCTGCGGAAGATCAGGACCGACCACTTCGACTTTGCCATCATGCACCTCTCCCATTGGCTTCACAAGAACGAGCTCGAATTTGTTCGGGACGTCAACGCCTCCAAACTCCGCGTAAAGGTCCGGTTTGCGAATTCGCTCGCCCTCGTACATTTCGCCGATTTCCATTGGGAACTTGGTTTGGTCAAGCTCGGATTGTGTGTCGGCCCGAAGTTCGCTCGGGTCGCATTTCTTTTCCGTCATGCTAGCGTTTCCCTCCCAACTCCCGAATCATCGCGTCCAATCCTTCTCTCCACTTTTCCATGTTCATATTTGGCCAAGAAAAATTCGCGTTCGGTTGGTAGAATCGATCGAGAGAGACCGTCTTGACTTGGGGGGCAAAATGCTTCAGTGTAGCCAACATCTGAGATTCGAAATAGTAGACCCCCCCAATGAAGAGAATGTAATCATACGTGCCCTTGCCGTCGAAGCCTTTCCACTGTCTATCCTTTAGACGGTTAGTCAGATCCTCAAGGCCTAGGCCAAAAACCTGAGTCGTACCTGGGTTTCTGAACTCTGACTGGACGGTCGGGGAAGTTGCTACTTGCGCCTTTATTGCTCTTGCCAAGCGGAGAACATACTCCGTGAGATTCGGTAGTCCGACCGAGGGCTTCGTCGCGTGTGCACCGACCACAATGAGCGGTCTCTTTGCAGTCTTCAACAGACGCGCGGAATTTTCAGGGCTCAAGAGCAACGCGTTCTTAGGTCCCACTATGTTTCCAGTCTGCCACGGAACGGCCATCGTCATTTCATGCTACACCTTCTTTGGCACCAAGCGCTCTATGATTGTGGATCCGAGCTGTGGGATCTCCTTGGGTTTCCATCCCTTTTTCTTCATGATGGTGAGCAACTCGTCCTTCATTCCAAGAGGAAGATCCGTCTCAGTCCTGACGAAGAGGTGGAAGTCGTCAGGGAGTCTTCCGAAGAGTTTTCGGTGAAGATCCAGATAGTTTGAGAGTTTGATCAGTCTGCCCTTGCTCGTGTCGCTCGGACGCATGATGAGGCGGGCCGCTGTGATCATCGCCTCTTCCTTGGTTTCGGCGACGTAGAGTAAATGTTCCGGTGCAGGCCCTACGTAAACTGACTTGCCGGTTCTCACATCATAGGCATTCCATCGTTCGTCTTTGTCTGATCTTCCAAGATATGCGCGGCGGTATTTTGCGCCGTGTGGACCTAGGATGACGGGTACCCCGAGTCTGTTTACGCCAGTCCCAATGGAGGCTGCTTTCTGGTGCTGAGCTCCCCAAGCAATGGCTACGGCTCCGACTCTGTTGAGGATGTAGTCAGCGATCTCTTCAAAGTTGGCTCTCAGCGGCCTCTTTGCAAATATGTTGGCAATCTTGACCGCCACGCCAATTATGTGGGCATTCGCGACGCATGAACCAACGTTTGCTATGCAACCTGCGTCGAAGTCTCCGGGGTACTTCTCGTAGAGCGACTGGCCGTTTTCGTCATTGTATCGGGCCATGTCCATGGCGGAGCAGCCTGAGGCGACGATGATGAACCGTCGCTTCGCAAACTCGTCGGCCATCTCAACAAGCTCTTTTCCTCCATTGGGGTAGTTCGAGCATCCCACAAAGGCGATTACGCCCGGAATCTCTCCCATCACGATGGGACGCCCAACGTTCCGAATCTCAGTGTCCAAAACTGGCCCGCGGCCGGCTCTTACTTTGAAACGCTCGTTCTTGATTGTCCCACGGCTGGCAAGTTCGAGTAGATCCAATATTGGAATCTGTCTGGCGCAGGCACTGAGACACCTTCCGCAGTTCATGCAGAAATCGTACAACAATGCAAGTTTCTGCATAGACCCGCTCCGCACTTCGTTCACTGCCACGTCGATCTCAAGGTCGTTGGGGCAGGCTCTCCTACATTCATGGCAGAGCGTGCACTTGGCGGCCGCGGACAACACCTCCTCGTCTTTCTGGATGATCTGCCTACGCCTTGATGGAGCAACTGAAATCGCTGTCTTGACAGCGACCTGAGCCACCTTGACGGGATCGCGAACCAGAATGCCGATTTCTTTCCCGCTCGCCAGCTTCTCTACAACCGATTCCACCGAATGTGAGGTCATGTCTGGCAAGCCGGCGCAGATCTGATCTATCGTTGTGATTACGCGTGTCCCGACCTTCTTGGCTTCTTGGACGGTGTCTGCTCGAACACATTCTTGGTCGACGATCATGACGTCTGCAACGCCTGACTTCACGAACATCAGCTGCTTGGAAAGCGGACCTACAATCTTCGCGCCAGATCTGTATCGAGCGAGGTCGTGGGCCGTACAACATATGCCTGCAACCTCAACTTGACCGTAGAGACCCTCCTTCTCGAGAAAATCGATCGTCTCAGCTCCTGGGGCAACATTGTGCCCGACGCAAAGGATCACAGGTTTCGACTTGTCCACAACGCCCATACCTATGTCTATGAGAGAGGCGTTTGGATCTCCCTTGGGGAAGTTCAGGCCCGAAATCTGAGCGATGTCAGAGATCTCCAAGGCGACATTGTCCAGCATCCCGGCGTGGAGTGCCTTCGACTCATAGTCGAGATAGTCGCTCTCTTGGCCTGTTGCTGTAGCTGACAGCAACTGCGCTATCTGCGAGGTGACATAGTCTACTACCTCTTCGAGATCTCCCAAAGTCTTCGGGCGTATGCCTGCAACCGTTCTGATTATTGGAGCCTCAAGGATGACTTCTTCGCCAAGACTGATTGGATGATCCCGACCTCGTTTCTTAATGAGGTAGTCAAGGATGTGCCTAGCGTGTGTCGCGTGTGCTGCGGCACCCATGAGACAGGCTAGAAGGACAATCTTCCCCTGTTGCGTCCGAATGTCTATCCCGCATGCGCCCTTCTTGCCAGCTGTCAGGTCGCACTTGCCATAGGTGCAGAGACAACACATGTCACACAGCGGGGAATAGAATGGCTCGTACCTTTCTAGGAGGCGGTGGTCCCAAGATCTCAGAGTCGTCACCGACGGATAGGGCGTTGGGCCCATCTTCTCATCCCAGTCGTCGAGCACGACCCTCCCGAGAACAACCTCTAGGCCCCTCAACGAAGCCAGACCCGTCTCCAGCTCCTTCACTGAGATCCTTGCAGGAATGCCGTCCATCAGCTAGTCCTCCGCTCAAAGGCAGGCGGTCTTCGGAGCGAGTCCTGAAGAATAAGGACTTGTTCGCGGATGATTCTCCTGCCGAGGGGGGTGATAACGTACACTTGGTGAGGGTAGGACTTGCGGACCAGACCGCACTCCGCCATCAAGTTGAGGCCGCTGCTAAGGGTCTTCGGGTTCAGCTCCAGAGTCCTCATCAATTCGGTGAAACTCAGCGAGCAGGACTCCAAGGCATGCAATATCCGGAGCCGAGTCGGGTTTCCGAGAACCTTGTACACATGTGCGACGGTCTGTAGGTCCGGGCCATCGGTCGCTAGGGTTGATGGGGATTCGGTAATTACCATGGGGTTATTATGTCCTCGACCACACCATATGAGCGTTCCGTCTATATAGTATAGCGCGCGCTCAGGCTCATGCATTAGCGCAAGGTTCGGTCGCCTCTTTGAGACTCTTCATCCTGTACGGACACGACTTCGGCGAGAAGGTCATAGGAAACATGGTAAATCTCCCGGATTTCTGCAGAGCGTGCGACCTTGCGTGCGCAAACTGTAGGGCCAAGTACAGTTGCTTTGCACCTGATGTCTGCGGGGCATTCAGGGTGCCTAACGACCTTCCTGAGCTGATTGACGACCCTGAGCCATATCTTCCTAGAATCATTCCACGCGTGGACTTGTTGCTTGCGATCGGAGTGCATCCTGATTTGCTGGCCGCTTTGCCTGGGCTTGCAAGAACCGCCCACGCGAGGGCGGCGATAGTCCCCATCGAGGACCCCAAGTGGTGTCCGCCCAGCTTGCGGAGCGAGCTGCAGCACTCGTTCGACAGTCTCGGAATCGAATACGCCTTTCCAAAACCGTTCTGCGACCTCGACGCCAGGGGAGGTGGCCTGGTGGAAGCTTTCGTCCGAAGGTATCAGATTGGCAAACCCCTCATTGAAGTGTCGGTTCTTGGCAGCCGAATCTCTGAAACACGGGTCCTCAGAAGCGCACCGTGTGGCTCGACGTGGTACGTGGCGCAACAGATCAAATGGTCGGCAGCCGACGACCTTGAAAGCCTAGAACAAGTGATCTCCAAGGCGCATCATGGATATCCTTGCACTGCAAGCATGGAGACGGACCCTGAGCTGAAAGACACGATCCTGCACAAGTCGGGATACATCATACGCGATGCGGTCGAGAAGGCACTTGCGAAAGCAGTCAAAAGGAGGCACTCAGCGACGGTACCCGTTGCGCGTGGGCAGGACTAGGCCCAGCACGCAATGAACGAAAGATGGCCGGTTGATGATCGTTTTCACTACAGGCTAGAGGCGCGCACACGAAGGGCCTTCGCCACTTCGACATGGTAGGATGAAATCTGTTCCTTGGGCCTCTGGCGAGCCCACCACGATCCGATATCCAATCCCCGACGTGGACTCGACCCTCTCTAACTTCCCTCTACACGAGACCGCTTCGCCTTGTCTTGCTATGTCTGCGTACAATCCCTCGAAGCTCACTATCCGATCCACGGTATGGGAGGAGAGACTTCCCTTCAGGTTCGTTGATTCGACTCGGTAGACGGCCGGCATGAAGAGACTCTCGCTGCAATCCGCTATCATGGCGGTTGCGTCAACGATTCCAAGCGGAGCATAACGTTCGTCACCGTAATGCTCGTGGATTTCGATCTCTACGTGCACCGCATGGACCGAGAACTCTGTCCCCTCAAACAGTCCGATGTTCCATTTTCGAGCAAGCAATTCGATGACATCACGCCGTCTCAGCGCAGTCGACTTGAGCCTCTCCGCAACCCACTTCTCTTGAGACACTCCACCGAGTCCTTGAACTGCACCTGAGGGAACTTTTTTGAGGTTCTGCAGCAAGCCCCTGACGCGAACTGCATTGTTCAATCCGTAGACTATAAGATCTATGTCAGAGAACGAGGGATCATGAATTCTAGCAAGAAGTGATCCGGTTACGCCGAGAGACTCCGCCCGCACCCCCGCGTTTTGCGAGATCAATTCAACCAGTCTGAGAGCTTTGGCCTCGAGTTCGTCGTGGTGTTGAGTATTCTGCAACTGAAGTAGCCTTTCCTCGGGGCGGAGATGCTCCGCCATTCGGTCTCTGGGCACCGCTGGTAGCGCAATACCGTGCACACTCGACTCGAAGACGTACTGCGGAGCGTTCGCCCGGAGGAACCGCATCGAATCCATCACGGAGGGAACGTTGTAGTGTTGGAGGGCTCGACGGTAGCGCGAACAGCCCCTTCCCCACTTTCCGTGCTCATCCGGGATGTACTTGAGATACGCTATGACTCGATCCGCTGGGTGAACATTCCCGATGACCGCAAAGATGAAACCTTCAGGGGTGACGAGATAGTCCCTGTCACGGAAAGAACGCATCCCAGGTTCGTTCTCCTAACGTTGCGTGATCCTTGCAGACATGACTGATGAAGTCTACTGAGACTGTGATCATGACAAACATGAGCGATGCTTTCACTGTCTCGGGCTAGGTCTTGCTTCGGATTGAATGTATTGGCCATATTTCGCAAGGGCATACATGGCCCTCGCGGCTCTCTCAGGCGTCTCGTAGGCTGGAATGCCGTACTTTTCAAACCGCGCGCGAAACTCTTCGGCCATTTCGGTTCCTCCAACATCGCATGCAAGGATTGGTTTCAGGTAGCCTTTCCTAGTTTCGGCGATGGCTTGGACGGCATCGTCAAGAATTGGCGGCGCCTGATGAAAAGCCATCACAATAACTCCGTCCACTTCGGAGTCGTCCATGAGGATGCGGAGGACCTTCGCGAACATCTCGCTCGTTCCTTGCCCAGAAAGATCTATGGGGTTCGCTCCTGTCATTATTGCAAGGAGTTCCCCTCTTTGCTTCAAGGCGTCCAGTTTCCCAAGGGTGGTTTCCGATAGACGGTCGACGCTCAGCCCAGATTCGATACAGGTGTCGGCTGCAATTATTCCTGGCCCACCCGCGTTCGTCACGATAGATATGCGATTTCCAAGCGCCGGTCGTTGGAATTGCAGAGCTCTGCCCATGTCAAAGAACTCTTCCAGCGTCTGCGCTCTCACAATACCGGATTGACTAAAGGCCCCGTCGTAGATCTTGTCAACTCCCGCCAACGCAGCGGTGTGCGAGGCTGCTGCGCGGGCGCCTGCTTCAGTCCTGCCAGACTTGAGGGCGACGATCGGTTTCGACTTTGTGAACAGTCGGGCAGCGTTCAGGAATTCGCGCCCTCCTTTGAGACCCTCCACGTAGAGTAGCACGACCTTCGTTTTCTCGTCTTGTCGGAAGAAGTCGAGCAGCTCGTGCTCGTCTACGTCGCACCTGTTGCCAAGGCTGACGAACGTTCGCACTCCCATCATGTTTCCGGCCATGTAATCAAGCGCGGCGACTCCGAAGCCTCCGCTCTGACTGATCAAAGAGATGTATCCTGGAAGAGGTCGGGGGGTCGCCACCACCTCTCTGCCACTGGAGAGCATCTTGACCTCTGGCAGGAAGAGCGTGTCCATTCCGGAGTATGGGTCGTATATTCCCAAACAGTTCGGCCCAATAATCCTGATACCAGTCTCTTTTCCTGCCTTGGTCAGCTTGTCGTCGAGTTCGGTGTTGCCCACCTCACGGAAACCAGAAGAGATTACGATAGCAGCCTTTGCGTTCTTGGACGCGCCCTCCTCAATAACGCGCGGAACACCTTCAGCAGGAATCACAACAACCAGTGTTTCAACGTCTTGGGGCAGATCACGAAGGGTTGGATAGCACTTCTGTCCCAAAATGGTGGGGTATCTTGGGTTGACGGGGAATAGCTCGGCCTTCAGAAGCCCTCTCTCCTTGTTCTCGATCATGTTGTGAACGATGATGTTGCCAACTTTGTGAGCTATTGGTGACGCTCCCACTACTGCTACCGAGCGGGGATCGAAGAAAGCTCTGAGCTCTTCCTTTGACGACGACATGACTTCTTTTGACGACGACTGGACATTTAAGCTGCGTCAATCTTGCGTGAAGCCAGCTTCACTTGTTGAATCAAGGTTCACGTCTCCGAGGTCAAGGCGCGTGGTCATGACCGGCGAGAGGCGCTTCGGTCGCCGGCGTGACGTCGAGTTGGTCTCCGCTATTTTCTGATGCGAATTCGCTTTATGACACATTCGCGGCCGGCTGATACTGAAAGAGGCTTTCCGCATCGGGGACAGTTGAACGTTGGGATGGAGATGTGGAATTGCGGATCATTGAGATACGATAGCGGCCCATCATAGCCGCAACTATCGCACTTGCCTTGCCCCGGTATCTGCTTGATCCTGAGTTTCGAGTTCTTCGCGATCGTCTTGTCGGTGAGGATCTTGTATGCGAACCTGACTTGTTCTAGGCCGAGGAAGGTCAAATCGCCGATTTCAACTTCGACCTCGATAACCTTTGCAGCATGCTGATTCTCTGCCTCGCTCAAGACGGCTTCGACGATTTGGCTCGTCCTTGAAAACTCATGCATGGACGGTCAACATTGATCCTTGACTCATGAATTGGGTTTGATGCCCAACGCCGACGCAACCTCAGCTACGCCCCGTCCGGTTCTGCAATTGGTGAGGACGACCGAGGTCTTCGCGTTGATGGCGCGTACGTCGCTACTCAACTTTTTCGTGTCGACGTTCATTGGGCCAGCGAGGTCTATCTTGTTGATTACAGCGACGTCAGCGTCGACGAAAATGAAAGGATGCTTCACGACCATGTACGGGCCCTCGGTGACGCTTATTACAACCACCCTCTTATCCGAGCCAAGCGGAAAATCGGCCGGACAGATTAGGTTACCAACGTTCTCGATGAAGATCAGGTCAAGCGCGTTCAAGTCGAGCTTCGCGAGCGCCTTGCTCACGAGATTCGCGTCAAGATGACATTCCCTGCCAGTGTTGATCTGCACGGTTTGGATTCCGAGGCTTGCTATGCGCTCTGAGTCGATCTTGGATGTCAGGTCGCCCTTGAACGCGGCGATTCGATGCCGGCCTCTCAAAAGCCGCACAAACTGCTCGATCAGAGAAGTCTTCCCTGATCCCACAGAGCCCATCACGTCTATGGCTTGTATGCCGTGCTTCTGCAGCACTCTTCGGTTCTCATCGGCTATGAGATCGTTGGCTCGCTTGAGGTTCTCGTCCAGCTCGATGTCAAAGATCTCTCCGGGCGCACTCTCCACGGTGTCCGTCATGATGAATGACCCGCGCGAACGCCAATCGCCATCTCCGAGTTAAGAGGTTGTTGCGGACAGGCTGATCCGCAGGATTGTCGCTCGCAGCGAGTTCGTCTAATTACTATAGAGGTAGCGCGGAGACTATATGTGGGGTCTATATCTATTGGCTATAGTTATCACATAATACTCCAGATGAAGGACGTCTGATGAGCGCGACCGAACTCGGAAAGGCCATGTCGAGCAGATCGAGGCTCCAGATGCTAGATCTTCTCTCCCGCAAACCGATGAGCATAGAGGAACTCGCGCGAGAAGTCTCTCTGAAGACGATAACAGTCAGACATCATGTCAACCTGTTGAAGAGGATAGGGCTCGTCGAAGAGCACGGCGAGGAGCGCCGAAAGATCGGAAGACCCGTGCTCAGGTACCGATCGACACAGAAGCCGATGTCTATTCAGTATCCCAAGAGACAGTATGAGCTGCTTTCTCGCAGTCTAGTGCGGGGACTTGTTGAAGCGCTCGGAAGGGACAAGGCAGGGGAAGCCCTTCGGGAAATTGGCCGAGGCTTGGGCGAGACCTTGGCAAGAGAGATCACAGACCACGGCAACGTGACTCACTGGGACTTGGAGGCGTTCAAGAAGTACGTTGTCCAAGAACATCTCTCCGAAGTCGGAGCGGTTCCGGAGATCATCGAGCATGACTCGAAGAAGATACGCTTCCGAATGCACAACTGTGTCTTCCTCGAAATTGCGAAGGAATACCCAGACCTAATCTGCGAGAAGCTCGACGAGGGCCTGATGGAAACGCTCCTCAAAGGAACCGTCGGCAAGGCGCATGTGGATCAGACAAGGTGCGTTGTGCACAACGAGAGTTACTGTGAATATGTGATCCGAGTTGGAAGGTAGACTGCTGAGAATCTGATCTGTGTCAAGTGATCTTGTTTGACTGGTGAGCATGTGTCAATGGCACACGGCGCGGGCGGCTCCGCAATGGATGGACTGATAAAACGATACATACTCAAACACCTCGGAGGAAGCGCGGCCGAAATCCCGCTCGAGGCGCTTGATGATGCGGCCGTCGTTGACGGGATCGTTCTCAAGTCAGACTCCTACACGGTGAAGCCGCTTTTCTTTCCCGGAGGGGATATTGGAAGATTGGCGGTGGCCGGGACAGTGAATGACATGTCTGTGCTGGGAGCGGAACCACTCGCACTTGCCGCAGGATTCGTCTTCGAAGAGGGGTTCCCGCTGTCAGACCTGGAACGCATACTCCTGAGCATGGACGAGGCCTGCAAGGAGGCTGGCGTAGCTGTGATAACAGGTGACACAAAGGTAGTGGAACACGGCGCGCTGGACAAGTTCATAATAAACTCCTCAGGTGTTGGGCGCAGGAGTCCACTTCTTGACAGGAACCTAGAAGAAGTCAGGAAGTATCGAGAGTCTGACGCAAGATGGTTGCTTGATTCCAACATACGAGCAGGCGATCAAATCATCCTTTCGGGCGCAATAGCTGACCATGGAATAGCCGTTCTGTCAGCTCGGGAAGGATACGGGTTTGAAACTAAGGTTCAATCAGACACCGCGCCTTTGAACCACATGATCGCAAAAGCGCTGGAAGTCGGCGGTGTGGTGGGCATGAAGGACCCGACCCGGGGAGGACTCGCAAACCTATTGAACGAATGGTCCGAGAAGTCAAAGGTCGGGATCCTCATCCGCGACGACAAGATTCCCGTCCACACGGGTGTGAGAGCGGCCTGCGAGATGCTAGGTCTCGACCCGTTAGAAGTGGGCAACGAAGGAAAGGCTGCGTTGGCAGTCGTCCGGGAAAAGGCTGAACAAGTACTCGCCGCGCTGAGAAGCACCGACCTCGGAAGAGAGGCCGAGATCATCGGCTACGCCACCGATGAATTCGACCTCGTCGCTGTCGAAACCTTAGTCGGCGGCAGAAGAATACTTGCCAAACCGTTGGGCGACCCAGTACCACGAATATGCTGACCCGAACGCGAAACACCTGTACTATCACGCAACATATGGCACACTATCGAACTGGGGAACTAGAGTGCACTTGCATCGAGTGACTCCGGCAGAAGCCTGCTTCAGAGAACGCCCGATGCCTCTCTTTTCTCGTAGAACACATCGCAAGACCATGATGTGCCAAATGTCCTGTGATAATACACCGAACGCGAAACACCCAAAAACGTTTAATCTGCCAGTCAGAGCTTCACATCCGCGCTGAGAACGAAGACGCCCTGGTCGTTCAGCGGTCCAGGATGATGGCCTGTCACGCCATCGACGCGGGAGATCAGCAGCAACAAGACTGATCCGCGACTTCGAATCCCGCCCAGGGCGCCAACTACTTCCTTCGGCACGGTCAGGAACAGAAGCACGCAGGAATCAAGCTGAGCTCGGAGGCAAGCTGGGTGCACCGTGGAGCTTTTCGCGGGATCCACGTTCTGGGTTTGGCCACTCGACGCTTTGGCTCGAAAGGGAGGACTGAAGGGGACGCGATTCGTGGCGCTCGCTCGCCTCGCTTGTTATGTCGGTGATGGAGAAGGAGTCTACCGACGCAAGAGTCCCTTTCGGGTAACGTGGATCGACTTTCCCTCTACCTTGACTCTGAGACTGTATCTTGCGTTCTCGCCCCTCTCGACCTTCGAAGACCGTACCCTGAATGCTCGGGCAAGGTTTTCCGCTTCTTTGGTGGACTGGCAACGGACTTTGAATCCGTCGATTATGCCCTTTGAGACCAACACGAGTTTTCGTTGTCTTTGTCCGTAGGCGACGCGCCTGTCGAAGGTCCCGCGCTTGTACTCCTTCACGACTCTTCGCCAACTAGATTTCACGCTGGGGGTTAACTAGATTCCTCTCTTC
>CAZUTN010000009.1:2610-20454 GCA_964623365.1 uncultured Candidatus Bathyarchaeia archaeon | reverse complement strand
ACTGTATTCCAATCTCGTCACAGTATCTTCTCTCAGGAACCCGGCGTCCTGAGCAGCTGTCAATATTGAAGGCCGCTGTCGATGCTGATAGTCAGCTGCCCTACTTGGTGGCGGATTCCTTGGTCAAGAGGGGCGCGAGGAAAGTCGCCGTCTTGGGGTTGTCCTACAAGGGCGACCTCAAAGTACACATATTGAGCCCGACCCTCGCCATCGTCAGGCGGCTCAAAGAAAAAGGAATTCATGTGAAGATCCACGACCCATACTACACGAAGGACGAGATAGACAGGATAACTGGCGTCGAGACCTTCGAGTTTCCTGACGGCCTGAGCGAGTTTGACACTGTGGTGATAACTGCAGGCCATCAGATCTACAGAGCGATCCCTGAGTCAGCGCTTCTGAGAAGTCTTCGCAATTGTCGATTGATCCTCGACAACGTGGAGGAAACCTGGAAGAAGTTCAACTTCGGGAAGTTGGGGATACAATACTTCGTTGCTGGAGATCCGGGATGGCTTGGAGGACTCCCAGCTGTCTCGTGAATTGCTCGGACGATCATGGCGACCCTACCCTTGATGACGAGCCGCAAACTCATAGAAGCGCCCTGTGCCGATTGACATACGCTAGGGATGGTATTCGATGGTGACGGCGCTTGTCACGGGCGGCGCAGGTTTCATAGGAAGCCACATAGTCGACAGACTCGTCAGCGAAGGCGCCGCCGTGCGCGTTCTAGACAACTTGACAACAGGCAAAGTGAGCAACCTCGCAACGAGCATGAAGAGCGGGCGAGTCAAGTTTCTGAAGGGCAGCATCACCGATGTGAAAGCGGTCAGGGCGGCCGCAAGAGGAGCGAACACAATCTTCCATGAAGCTGCACTGGTCAACGTTCCGAGAAGCTTCCGGAACCCACAAGTCGTCTACAGAGTCAACACTGAAGGCACCATCAACCTGCTGGAAGCGAGCAGACGGTACGATGTTGAGCACTTTGTCTACGCGAGTTCAAGTAGCGTCTACGGCGAGACTGGGAGAGCACCTGTAGACGAGGACACGCCTCTACGACCAGTATCGCCCTATGCCGCGAGCAAACTGGCGGCAGAAGAGTCGTGCCAAGTCTACTGGCGCGCATATGGACTGCCAACCGTGAGCCTGCGCTACTTCAACGTCTACGGCCCGCGTCAGTCCGGAGGATCGTACAGCGGAGTCATCAGCGTCTTTGCGAAAGCAATCTCCAGAAACCAAGTTCCGGTTATCAATGGGGATGGAAGCCAAACACGCGACTTCGTATATGTGGAAGACGTTGTCCAGGCAAATCTGAGTTCGGCGCAGGAGGGAGACGCGGCGGGCGAGGTTTTCAACATAGGCACAGGGAGACAGACATCGATCAGTGAGTTGGCGCAAGTAATGCTCAGTCTCAGTGGGCACGCGGACCTCCAGCCCAAACATGGACCTCCGCGGAAAGGAGACGTGAGGTACAGCTGCGCGGACACGGCCAGAGCAACATCAAGGCTTCATTACGAGCCCAAGACCGAACTTGCGGAAGGAGTAGGACAGGTTCTACAATGGTTCCTCACACGGAGAAGGACCAGCTGAGTGCTCGATGGAACGCCATATAGACATGTTAGAAGTAAACCTGCACGATGCGTTGACATTCGGAGTTGCATACCAGATCAATTCCCCTAGGAGTTGAAGTGCGGCAGGTGTTCGAGCCCCACCTCGTCCAGTTTCTCCGAGTTCATTACATATCCGACATATGCGACGTCACGTGAAACGAGAGCTCATCGCATTCTCTCGACATGCTGCTCATATGAAGTGTTGAGGTTTGCCAACGTCCTGTCACGTATCGCCGCACCCTCCTCTTTCAGCGCCAGAATGAAAGCGCCGACGACTGGCTCAAATCTCGTACGGCGAATCGTGAACCGCTGGATATTCTTGCGCAGCTCTCGTCTGAAAGGCTTCAAGAGTAGCGCGCCCGCTTTGAAAACTCCGCCTGTACAGTAGATGTCGGGCTTGCTTCTCGTCATGTCTAGACGGTTAGCGATCGCGGTAACTAGCCTCGCCAAGACTCGAGCTTCATGCGCAAGAATATCCTGAGCCACGCGGTCACCCTTCAATGCGGCCTGCGCGGCCAGCCTAGAAATCGCGGCGATCTCCTCTACGCTCATCGGTTTCTCGTGTACTTCGTGGACTACGTCCTCCAGAGTTCGAAGCTTGAGCCTCGGAACAAGCATCTTCAAGATCGCTGTCTTCCTCCCCCTTCCGTCCAGAGCCCGCAACGCTGCTCGAATTGCGAGCTTCCCCACGTCATACGCGCTTCCTTCATCATCGATGATATTACCCCATCCGCCTGCTCGGATCACTCTTCCATTCGCGTCAATCCCGGCAGCGAAGGATCCTGTTCCAGCGTTCACTACGATCCCTGGCCTGCCGAGAGTGGCGGCGTAGAGAGCGATTACTGAATCGTGCTTGACGATCCGTCGCTTCCCCAGATGCGTAAGATTTGCCACCTTTCGTCCGACCAAGAAGTCTCTAGGTGAATCCATTGCAGCGAGGCCCATCACAACCGTCTCAAGATTCCTAGCGGGCGCGCTTGCCCGTCGACAGGCGACGCTAACGCTTGCGCGAATTGACTTTGCGGCTTTCTTGACGCCAACGTTGTGATAGTTTGAGGGGGGAGCTCGAGCAGAGCCCAGCAGAGTTCCATCGAGTCTTCCCACAACCGCAACCGTTTTCGTGGCACCGCCGTCCACCCCAGCCAGAAGGACCATTGCCAAGCTTCCCTCAGGTATCCAGCCAGTTGCCTGCCGCGCAGGCCTCCGCAATAGGCGATCGTACTAGCTGGCGCTTTCACTCTTGCTGTTGATGCTGTTGGATACGGTCCTGAAGGCGGGCCGGAATGCGGGTCCGTAAATGATGAGGCCATCTTTGCCTTCATCGTCAAGCTTCCGGATGACGACTTCGAGTGTGGCTCCGCTCGCCAACTCACCCGGAGACGAGTCAACGATTAGCGCCTTCCCCTTGGAGATGATCTCGAAGTTTGAAGTGAGCCTTCTCTGAAGCGGGAGCTTCTTGAACGAACGGAGCTTGGCTAAGACAGGAACTTGCCTCTGCTCCAAGGGTCCTTTGCAGTCCCATTCAAGGCATCGGTCCCGTGCAGGATAGAATACGCGTTGGCAGCCGTAACACAGGGTGGCGGCAATGTGTCGGTCACCGAATGGAGCGATCTCGCCAACGATGCGGGGGTGCGAGATTCTACGCTTGACGTTGCGCAGCTTCTGCTTCAAGTGGTCTTGGTAGGTTTCCAGCTTGATCTCACGCTTTCGTGTCAGGTACTGTTCGACTGTTGGAATTCGTCCGCGCTTCGCAAGAATGCCTTCTTGAACCTTCAACCAAGTCGCGATCGTGTATGCCCCGGATCCATATGAAACTGCGAGTATGTTCTCGCCCGGCTTGGCGTGATCAAGGATATCGCACACGGCGATGGGAGTCGACGCCGCATACGTGTTTCCCGTGTCCAAGACCCGAAGCCAAGGTTTGACTTTCTCTTCGATGAATTCAGATGTCAGATGAATCCTCGACTCGACATCCTGATCTTCGAGGTCCTCGACCTTTCGTTGAGAGAGCATCTTGCAGACCTTCAGTGGCATGTATCCTGAGGGTTGGTGGAACGTCAGGTAGTCGAAATCCGTCAGCTTGAGGTCCGGGTGCTTCGAGAGCATGTGCTCAATCGCACCGATGACGTGTCGAACGTAGGCCTCCACCGTCGTCCTTCCGAAATGGCTCGGATACGGCATTCCCTCACGCCTCCAGAAGTCCATGGTCAGAGTCGAGTAGGCCGCAGCGTCTTCGACCGACGCTACCAGGTTGTCCCGTCCCAAGAGAAAAGCCCCGGCGCCAGCACCGCACGCGTATTCGAGCGGATCTCCTTGAGGCGCTTGCGCTACATCCGCGCCTATTGCAAGCCCGTAGTTGATCTTCCCGTTGGCGATCTGGGCTTCCACAAAACTGAGAGCCTGCATTCCGGCGTTACATGCACCTTCCAGGTCAGCCACATACACTCTGTTCCCTATTCCTGTGAACGAAGCCACGTGCCTCGCGATTGTTCCGACTGCGTAGGGCTTCGACTCGGATCCAACGGCCACAGCCCCGATCTTGGATGGGTCAACATCTGCCATGGTGATGGCGTTCTGTGCAGCTTCCGAAGCGATCGTAATTGTGTCTTCGTCGACGCCTGCTATCGCCTTGTATCGGAGCAGCAGACCGTCACGGACCTTCTGGAGGAAGTCTGGGAGATCCTTACGTTTCGCTTCTCTAGCCTTGACGATTACCTCCGTTCTGATTCGTTGGACGGGGACGTATACCCCGTACCCTACGATGCCAATGTTGCTGCGGCTCATTATGAGCTGGATTCCTCACACAGAACTTAGAGAGCCTCTACAAGTCGTCAGATCCTATTTAAAGGCCATTCATCGATGTGAACCTGATAATCAACATCAGAAGGAGGGCCACAGACGGGCCGCGGTTGTTCAGCGACCGTGAGAATCGTTCACTGTGATGCTCCGCATAGATCGCAGAAGGTGGCGCCGCCAGGAATCGCTTCACCGCATGATATGCAGTAGGAACCCCGGCCCTGAGCCTTTGGAGGTTCGGCCTCAGCAGTCTGGGAAACTGCGGGGACCGCCGCCTTCGCGGTATCAGTCCTCAGATTATTCTCACGTATGTATCTGTGTAGGCCCTTCTGAATCTCAGCGTAGCTTACAGTTGTACCTTCAGGAACCCCAAGTACCGCTCCGAGATTTCGGTCGGCCCTAATTCTCTTCTTCAACAGACCGCTCAACGGTTATTCTCGCTCCTGCTCTCGAGGGTGTTTACGTATGGATTCTATTTAGAGCTTCTGCGTTGTTTGTCTCGGCGTTCCATCTATGCCCAAGGAATCTGAGTCTTTCTGATTATTCCCACAGCGGTGACTAGTGCCCCGATTCCCAGTAGTCCGTAGGCCACGTAGCTAACGCGTTCGTCGGGCACGTTGACCGTAATCTGTCTCTGTATGTCTCCGGTTATCGTGACCTTCTTCTTGACCGGCGAGAGTGAGTTGTCGAACATGAAGTGATAAAGGCCGGTGCGAGGTACGTTGAACGAGAAGCTCTCCCTGTTGGAAACGTCTTTCTGGAAGACGTACGTGGGACTGCCGTGAGCAACCCACTTCTGGTAGTTTGCGTCGTCCATGACAAGCATCAACACTTCAGAGGGCTCGCCTGTGAGAGCGGAACTTGCCACAACTGTTCCGTTGACCAAGACCCCCTCTTCCAACTCCACCGAACGTTCCCAAACGTCCCCGACCACAAATCCCTCGTCAAGGAACAGGCCGACGACCTGAATCCGTGTCGACGGAACCGTGATCAGCTGGGGGCCAGCGAAGAACAGCAACGCCCCCACGATGATTATTGTGATACCTGCAAAGAAGTTGGGCGCATTCATGAGGAAACTGATCCTCTCTGGAACCTGCCACAGATCGAGCGAGATGTAAATCCCTTCTTGTCATGAACCTGCTCATCTTGGACTGTGAATTGGACAAAGATCGAGCTGAAAGCTTCGCGCGATCAGAGATATATACTCAGTTAGTTGATCTATCGAACTGCTGAGTAGGATGACAGAAAAGAAAGGGGAGTTCGTCCCCACTCAGAAGTTCATAGGGATGCAAGTGATCGACAGCAAGGGCTCCTCCGTTGGAGCTGTGAAAGATGTCGGTGTGAACGTGGTCGAGAAGAAGTTCAACCTCATCGTCACTACCAGAGCGAGATCGGACATGCAAGTCTCGTGGGACGACATACAGTCCGCCGTAGATGTCGTGCTCTTGCGCAAGGAGGTCGACGTTCCAAAAGCTCCTGAGGCGGCTCAAGCCTCTGCCCCGCCTCCTCCGCCACCGCCAGCCAACTGCCCAAGTTGTGGTACGTCAGTGATCGCAACAGCACGCTTCTGCCCCAAGTGCGGAAACAAACTCAAGTAGACGACTCTGGCCTCTGCGTCAAAGCGAGACGCGCGTGACCGTTAGCTCTGCGCCTCGATGTCACTGAGCCCCTCGAATTCGGGAATTCTCTTGATTTTCCGCCGCACCATCGTAGTCTCAAGTTCCTCTTTCAAGAGCGCGAAGATGCTCTTGTGAGCGTGTACGAACTCTGAGTGAGTTCTGTCCCTCGGCCGCTCAAGGTCCACGTTGAGTACGTTCTTTACGCGGGCAGGCCTTGAGCTGAGAACTATGATCTTGTCGGCCAACTCGACGGCTTCGACAAGATTGTGTGTCACCAACACAAACGTCTTTTCTGTCTCGGCGTGAATGTCAGCAACTTCCTCTCTCAATGTTTCTGCTGTGAACTCATCTATCGCACTGAATGCTTCGTCCATGAGTACGACATCAGGATCCACCGCAAGGGCTCTGGCGATTCCAACGCGTTGCTTCATTCCTCCGGAGAGCTGTTTGGGATACAGGTGCCCGTACCCGGCCAGCCCTACCATCTCCAAATACTTCTCGACGGAGTCGATCCGTGCGGCCTTGGGAACGCCTTGCACTTCGAGCCCATACTCCACATTGCGCGCGACCGTCCTCCAAGGAAAGAGGGCGAAGGATTGAAAGACCATGCTGATCTTGGAGTGAGGACCGGTCACCGGTTCCCCGCAGAATCGGATCTCCCCTGATGTAGGCCTGTCGAGCCCCGCTGCCATCTTCAGCAGCGTCGATTTTCCGCAGCCGCTCGGGCCGACAACGCAAGCGAAATCCCCTCGATTCAAGGCAAAGCTGACATCCTGAATCGCTGGGATCGATTCCCCTGTCTGATCGTATTCCTTGCTGACGTTCCTGAGCTCCATCTGATAGCTCAGCCTATCCACCGCCTGATCCATCTCTCAGCGCGGCCGAAAAAGAGCCGGTCAACTACGATCGCTATCATGCCTACCGCAAGTATGGCCGCAAAGGCTTCTGTGACGCCGCCCCTCTCGACCGCCCCTGCTATGTATGAGCCTATTCCCGTTACGCCGGAGAAGATCTCGATTGCGAGAACGATCTCCCATACGAAGTCGTATGCCAACCTCAGCCCTGTGAAGAGCTGCGGTGATACGGCTGGCATTATCAGCTTCCGAAACGTGTCAGGCCGACTCGTGCCGAACACCGCGGCCACATGAAACAGATCCCTAGGAATGTCCTTAGTGCCCTCTCGGATAGTGAAGTACATCGGGAAGAACGCGCTGAAGGCAGCTATTGCGATCGCCGCGACATTGCCTGGCCCGATCCATAGGACAAGTATAGGTAGCAGAGCAATATCAGGTAGCGCTCCGGCCAGCATTATCAGGGGAGTCGTCGCCGTATCGAACCTGTCGCGCAGACCTGCGAACAACGCAAGGGGTAGGGCAATAGCAAACGCAAGCAAGATCCCAGCTGTTAGATTCAGAAAACTCAGTCCTACACGCACTAGGAACGCTTCGTCGAACAAGGATGAGACGAGGGTTAGAACCGTCGCAGTGAATGAAGGTAGTCTTGACTCAGGCACCACTCCCAAACGCACGATTGCTTCCCAAGCAATGAAGATACCTGCGAGCGAGGCAAGCCACAGATACCTCTCAGCCGCGACCGTGTGCCGAGCGTTCGCCTTGCATGAAAGCATTCGCGTCGAATAGGCTACGCTCATCGCAGCTGTTCACCGAACTACATCACTCCGGCTTGACCTGTCAGATTAGGCTTAGATGATCAAGCGCATGCAAGACGCAGCCACATGTCTTCAGAGTTCGTCATTCAAGACAGATCGTTCCGTCGTGAAGGACTCACTAGGCTACGCTGGAGGCGGGATACATTTACAGGGCTATGTACAAGATGCCGGAGGGAATTCTCAGAGTCTCAATGCAGCATCGAGCGTCGGCACGCGAGCTGGATGGTTCGAATGAAGATATTGGCACGGTAGCATGCGCAGTCATCTCCAGCGGCCGAGAGTTCTGTCTCAGACAAGCGAAGCTGTTGAATACGAAGATCTGGCGGCAATTCTCTTTCCCAAGCCAAGAATCCGCTTGTCGAATCCGAGACTTGTCCTTCCACTTTCCGTTGAGATCATCCTGTTCAAGCGGAAGGGATTGGCCGCTGTCCGCTTGATCTATATACGAGCAACAGTCCCTATGCCGCAGAGAGATGGAAACCGTCTCCACAAGTACGAAGGTGTGCTGAGAACGGGCGAACTCAAGAGCTTTGCGGACTTCCGAGAAGAGATAATGCGCATCATAGACGCAGCGGCGGAAAGGGGAATCATTCTCCGCCTCCTCGGCGGAGCCGCCATCCGAATTCACTCTCCCGGCTCAGAACACATGTACGATCTGCTCAAGCGGGCGCCGAAGCACGACATGGACTTCGTCAGCTACAGCAAGTACAGGCCACTTACCAGGAAACTGATGAAGGAGATGGGGTACACCCCATACCTTACGCTCGCAATGACTAGCGGA
Organism: uncultured Candidatus Bathyarchaeia archaeon; assembly: GCA_964623365.1. GTDB lineage: Archaea > Thermoproteota > Bathyarchaeia > 40CM-2-53-6 > 40CM-2-53-6 > CAVPLU01. The sequence goes on along the minus strand of CAZUTN010000009.1, from coordinate 11,985 downwards.
GCTGGCAGACACAGGCAGATATTCAACGACTCAGAGGGCAACAAGGCCATTGACGTGTTCTTCGACAAGCTTCCGATGTGTCACGTGATCGAGTTCGAGGGTAGACTCGAGGCCGATCATCCAACGATCCCCCTGGCAGAGCTCTTTCTTCAGAAGGCTCAGATTTGTGAGATGAACGAGAAGGATTGGCAGGATATGTGCATCCTCCTACGAGAGCATCCTGTGGCAGACAGTGACAAGGACGCAGTCAATCTGGGCCACGTTTCGAAGCTTCTTGCGAATGACTGGGGATTCTACTACACAGTCTCGACGAACCTCAGCAAACTGCGCGGGTACGTTGTGGAATGCCCAGGACTGTCGGGTAACGACCGCGCTAGCATTGAAGGAAAGATCAACATGATCAGTGATGCCATCGAGAAGGAACCAAAGGCCCTGAAGTGGAAGATGAGGGCGAAGGTCGGCACCTCTAGAAAATGGTACAATGTGGTTGAGGAAGTCGAAAGAGACACCATCTCGGGATGACCACGAAACACGTCATGATGTTGGAGAAAACACCGCGAAAAGGGAGAGTTTCAGAGACGACGAGAGTTAGATTCCTATTCTCTACGGACCTTCACGGGTCAGAGGTCGTTTGGAGGAAGTTCCTCAACTCTGCGAAGATCTTCGATCTGGACGCGCTCGTAATCAGCGGAGATATGACTGGGAAGCTGATAATCCCGATCTTCAAGCAGCCCGACGGAACCTACAGATCTACCTTGTTCGGCGAGGAGAGCGTTCTGAAAGAGAGCGATCTCCCCGAATACGAAAAGAAGATACGAAAACTCAGCTATCTTCCCTACACAACGACCCATGAAGAGGCAAGCAGGATCGAAGAAGACGAGAACCTAAGAGAAAAGATCTTCGAACAACTCCAAATCAACGTAATCGAAGAATGGCTGAGCTTGGTCCCCCAGAAAGTCCCACCAAAATGTCGGGTAATCCTTACTCCGGGAAACGACGACGTGCTGGCGATCGACGATCTAATACGAGCTGACAGGAACGTAACCTATGGAGAGGAGGAAGTGGTCTCGCTGGACAACGAGCATGAGGTTGCTTGCTGCGGGTGGAGCAATCCAACCCCATGGCACACTCCTCGAGAGTGCTCAGAGGACGAGCTCATGCAAAAGCTTGAAAGAACGGTCGCCAAAGTCAAGAACTTCGAGACCGCGGTTTTCTGCTTCCACTGTCCTCCCTATGATTCTCAGATCGACCAGGCTCCGAAGTTGACGGAAGATCTCACTCCTGTCTATGCGCATGGCAAGCCCGTAATGATTCCTGTAGGATCCAAGTCTGTGAGGACGGTGATTGAGAAGTATCAGCCTCTCATATCGCTTCACGGACATATCCACGAAAGCTCCGGCTATCTCAAGATCGGCCGGACTCGGTCCCTGAACCCTGGTAGCGAGTATGGAGAAGGCATACTGCGAGCCTATCTTGTGGAACTGGACTGCGCAAAGATAAAGAGGCTCCAAAGGGTCGAGGGATAGTCACGAAGATGTGGATCTCGGCCTCGACACAAGGTCCATGACGTGAAACCTGAACTCGAATGGGTCTAGCTTCAGTTTCGAGACCGGAATCTCGAACGGTTCTCCGTTTCCATATAGCCTCACCTTGTATTCGCCGTACTCGGTTCGAGCCAGTGACACCTGCGAAAACTTGCCCCAGGTGTGCCTAATCGGAGTGGTCTTCCCTTTCTTCAACTGGAATCCGATGTCATCGTATGAGAACTCAATGTGGTACCATTGCTTGTAGAGGTACCAGCCAAGCACGAGCGCCACTATCACGTTTGTAGCCAGAATCTGATACCAGATCGGCGCAGTCAGCGCCGCGGGCATGAGCAGGACGATCACTGCCTGGATCACGAACATTATCACAAACGATTTGAAGAGATAGTACATCTGGACTGGAGAAAGCGTGTGATCCATTTTGTTTCCCTAGACCTTCACGTACTTCTTCAGTTGCCTGCCGAGAAAAGTGTCGGCGGAGATGACTTGGCGGGAATCCAAATCTAGGTACGCGACACCCACACTCTTGTCGGTGGCCTCTCGGATGCACCTCTCGGCCGTGTCACTTGGAGCTCGACCAAGGATTACGAGCCAGGCCCAGCTCATCTCACACTTCGTCATGTGCGATTTGACCGCAAGGATCCACTTCCTAAGCCTCCTAGCGTTCGGCTCGTTGTCGTGATCGACGGCAATCCCGAAGAAACCAACCTCGTAGTTGGGGTTGAGGAAGAACGAGAACAAACGCGAGAGAAGGAACCCCTTCATGCGGGTATTCCCGGAGATGAATATGTCGAAGGTCACGTCTCCCACTCGATAGTGCCTGAATGACTCGTTGAAGTCCGCAACCCATCTGCCGCGCCCCTTCATCATCTCCTTCTCGAGCACCGTAAGAGCATGTTCTGTAGCGTTCAAGGTCCAGGCTCATCCGAAGAATACCGATGCTTTTCATCCAATATGGTCTTGACTCTTAACGAAGGGGGTCTCCAGGGGATGGGACAGGTTCCTCGCTCAGCATCTCGCAATGAAAAAAAGAAAGAGGGAAGGGGCTCATTCTGGCGGGATCTCAGCGTAGATTGTGGCGTAGTCTACTCCAACCCTGCTGCCTTTGCTTCTGTAGTAGTAGTATATGATGGCACCAACCACCAGCAGGAACAGCGTGAATATCCACGGCTCTGCGAACCACCATCCGGTTGCGACCAAGTAGAGCAGGTAGATATTGGCCAACGTGGCAATTGCGCCAAGCACGACAATCACTGACTTCCCGGGTTTGTACGGTGACTTCTCATAGATATCCTTGCGTCTGAAAACGAATAGCATTCCTGCAAGCGAAGCCAGCAGGAAGAACGCCGTGTCCCAGATGTCGGTTGCGGCGACTCCTCCGCCGGAGTTTATGTACTCTGTCAGAATCGGTACAGGATACTTCATGAATATGTCGGATTCAGCGAAGTTTCCAATGAAGGCGACTAGCATCGTTACGATTATGGCAGCGGTCGGAGAGTGCCATCTCTCGTTGACCTCTGACAGCTTCTCAGGAAGTACCCTGTCAAAGGACATTGCAAAGATGATTCGTGACGACGTTATTATGAAGGGGGGAATGTCGTTGGCGACCCAGAACACTGCAAAGACCGGAATGAGCGGCAAGAACCATCCAAGTCCCATTCCTGCAGCTGCGAAACCCGCGATGTTGGGCATCCAAGCTCTACCTACGCCTTCTGGGAGTTGTCCTCCTCCATAGGAGAGAAACGCGTAGGAACTGAAGAAGGAGTAGTCGCCCACTTGGCCCACAAGCATCGCTGCGTGAGCCACAATGTAGGAGATGCTGACGTACAGCAGTATGATGATTACGTTTGCGATTAAGAGTGTCCGAGGAAGCGCCTTACCTGCCTCCTTGACCTCTCCCCCTACGAATGTGGCGGCTGCGAAACCAATGTATGCCCAATAGGTTCCTATCGAAGCAGTAGCCATGGCTCCCCAGTAATCCCCGGTGTACGCGGTTGCCATGCCTTGATCAAGGGCCATTTGCGTGAACTGAGTCGGCGTCAATCCAGTCAGCATCTGGACGCCTGCCTCCATGGCGGCTGTAGTGGATGATAGCAGGACACCGTACAGAACTATTGTTATGATGGCTGGGATGACAAACATTCCCTGCAAGATCTTCCCAGTCATCGAGGCACCGAAGTACGCGAGACCGGTGAACAGTATGACAATGACCATGCCACCAAGTAGCAGAAACTCAGCGCTTGCCCATGCCGTTCCCCAGCCGGCGACCCACGCGTATATGAGTATGGCTTCAAAGACAGCTGTCCCGATAAGGCCCCACGATACGGCGATGCTGAAGTACTCGAGCCATGATGCCAGGAAGCCGACTGCTGGGTGTAGGATTCTAGAAATGTAGACGTAGCCTCCGCCGGACCGCGGCATCGCTGCGCCAAGCACCGCGAACATGAAGACGGTCAGTAGTACTATGATCCCGACGATGATGAATGACATCGTTACCGGCGGGATTCCAGCAGGGTAGGAACTCTCGGGTACGATCGCGGGCCCTGTGAACTGGAAGAGTCTCTTCTGCCAGCCCAAGCCAATGACGTTGCACAAGATGATTATTGCCGCAGTCCAGAAACCGATTTCTCTGACGAGCCCCGTAGCCTTCCTAACGAAGACTTTCTTCTCGGTAGACAATTTTCATAATCCTCTTTCTGTTAGGGCCCCTTGGACCCTAAAGAGAACGGTCTCCCCTTTGGATATATATATTAGCTTTACGACGAACTTGTGTGCAACCATCGAACGACTTAAGAGGCTGTCGTTTTGTGTCTCCCGCCTCGCGGGAAGCCTCTTCCTGAAAGCTGGGCTGTGAATCCACGGCGTCGGCATTTCGCACGCGTCGAAGGTTTACCGTCTCGGAAGTAGCATGAGCAAGAATAGCAGCAGAGGGAAAATTGCAAGCGTCACGATGAAGGTGTACTTGCGTCGCCTAGCAAGGCGTTTGCTTTCGTCTTCGCACGCGGTGCCGCAGAACTCCTTGCTCATCGGAATCGGAGTAGAGCAGACAACACAATGTCGATGCTTAATGATAACAGGCGCAGCCTCTCTGTGGTGCTTCGACACTTCGAACCGCCTTCGCCATGTTGCTTCTCCGCTCGCATATATAGCCTAGTCTGAACAAGTGGACTCGTCTTCCAAGCGATAGGTCGGGATTCGAAGGAAAGAGTAATAAGTTCTTGAGACACGTCATGGGTGCGAACCACGGACACATAAGCGTCACACGCTCTCACTTCTGAGTTGATCTCGATGATGCGTGGTCCTCCTCACTATGACGCCCAGACGCCGGAGGCATGCTACAACGGGTGCACATTCTTCCGATGCTCGCAAGGTCATTTCAGCGTTGGAGAGAATATTGGATGGTGCCGCCTCGTCGATGACAGATGCGTCCCCGAGACCTGCAAGTTCACCCAGTGTCTGAAAGGAAAGGTTCTGTCGAACGGCATCTGCGCCTATACCGTCAAGCCGAGGACCGTTGCAGTCAGGCCTCAAGAGGAGTTGAAACCGATCCGCGCACCGCCGAAGCTTGCGCAGAAAATCAAAGAACGGGAGTTGTTCTAGGTTCTGCTGATGTGCTGCGATACGATTCCCTCTGACCTTTAGCGTCTTGCGTCAGTTCTGCTAGCTCGGGTCATCACATGCATGTGCTCCAGCCACAACGACAGGCTCAGGCAGAAGACCAATAGGACACTAGTTTATTGGCTGAAATCGACTAGTACTGTGCGTTGAGGTCGCGGATGAACTTCCTGTCTGAGCCTCTTCAGAGCTACGTGCTCCTTGCCGCCGCGGCGACCGTCGCCTTCGTTCTAGCGAAAGCTGGCGTGCGCCTCATCGTCCGCATGATGAATAAGCTCGAGTCAGGGGGCAAGCTCTCGCCTGAACTTGTTGAGCTTGGGGGCTCGATGCTTCGAGCACTCATCTGGGTAGCCGCGGCTCTATTCGTCCTTGCACAGGCCCTGGCAACCTTCGGGCTTCAGGAGATCCTTCTCCGATCCATTTCGTCCTTTCTGGCTGATAACGCCGGCCGGATTGGAGCAATGGTGGTCATCGCCATCGTAGGCTATGTGGTTCTAAGAGTCTTCAACATCGTGTTCACAGAGTATAGGCGCCGTACAAGACTACACCCCTTCACGTTGGACCTTTTCCAAAGCGTAGCCCGCTACCTGATCTATGCGATCGTCGCAGTTCTTCTGTTCACGAACATTCTGGTGATGGCGGGCCTGCAGACGCTCGCAGGCACTATGGTCACGCTTTTCGCGGTATTCATCGGTCTAGTCGTCTCCTTCGCCGCAACGGGATCTATTGGGAACGCGCTCTCTGGACTCGTGATCATGAGCTGGCGCCCCTACAAGGACGGGGATCGGGTCGAGGTCGCCGGCGGCACCTACGGCGACGTGACAGAAGTCGATGTGATGTTTACCAAGATCAGAACCATCAGGGACGAGATCGTCCATGTTCCGAACTCTCAAGTCCTGGCGAACAAGATCGTCAACTACTCTGCACTGCCCAAGGTGATAGTTCACCAGCAGATAACGATTGGCTACGAGGTGCCCCGGAGAGTCGTTGAGCAACTCCTTCTAGAAGCAGCTCGACGGAGCGAGGGACTCCTACCCGATCCGAAACCATATGTTCTCGTTCGAAATCTCGACAACAACTATGTCGCGTATGAGATCAATGCCTACACCGCCAAGCCAAATCAGCTCGTCACGATCTCCTCCGCTCTAATGGAGAATATCTTGGACTGTTTCGATAGGGCCGGAGTGGAAATTCTCTCGCCCCAACATGTCGCCTTTCGTGAGTCCAGTTCGACCCTCAGGCGCCGACGCCAACGAGGCACAGGCCGAAAACCGCGATAGCACCGCGGAATCAAAGGGCCTGGGGACCACGCGACGCCAGTACTTGCTGTCGCATCTTCTGGCGATATAGTAGAGCAAGCATGAGGGTGAGGTATTGGTCAGCAGCAGTCAAGGTCTACTGTTCCACGATAATACCCATGGAAAGCTCCGGCCGCGACCGACAAGGCCCAAACTCCGCGAGTGAAGTACATCCGCAGATTCTCTTCGTCATTGACCCCGTCATGATCGCTTCCACGTTGTACTTGCCGGTCTCGAAGCAAGCCGCCACGGAGGCAAAAGCTCCGTGTCGAACATAGCGGTCGTGAACTCGCTTGCCGTGATCGCATCGTTGATACTCTCAGATATCGGATTGTGGAAGTATTTGACGGCCTCTTTTCGTAGTAATCCAGACCACCGACGTGAATACCGTCACCGTGGCGTCGTTGTCGGTCATCATAGATTAATCCGCACTAAAGACGATGATACAGCACCGTTCTGTCATCAACGAGATGATCGCAAGGGATACTGTTCTGATTGTCAGCAAGGGTTGGGGCTGACGAACTTCAAGCTCGCAAACGTTCGTTCGATTTTGCACGAGCACAACCTCGGGCTTGATCACGTGAAGGCTCCCCACACCAGATTCTTCACAGCAGCACGTTCCAGTGGGTCAAAAGCCTTACATGAGTTGATTGCAGCTCTCTTGATGATTCGAATGCAAATCCTCAGCGAGCAGCTACTCGCCATCTTGATTTTCTTGGCGACATACGTGCTGCTTGCAACAGGCTATCGTGAGCGCACGATTGCAGCGATGACCGGGGTCGGAGCAATATGGGCGTTTGGCATTCTCAGCCCAGAAGAGATGACCGCCTACGTCGACATGAATGCCATCGGCTTGCTTTTCGGAATGATGATCATTGTCGGAGCCTTGAGGGAAGCCCAGTTCTTTCGATGGCTTGGCGTGTATATCGCAAACGCGTGTCATTGCAGACCCGTGCACCTCTTGGTAGTCTTCACGCTTATGACGGCCGGCCTCTCGGCGCTTCTGGACAACGTAACAACCGTTCTCTTCATGGTGACTGTGACCATCGACATAGCTGAGCTAGCAGACTTGGATCCAAAACCGTACATTCTGAGCGAGATAGTGGCCTCGAATATAGGCGGAATGGCCACTCTCATCGGCGACCCTCCGAACATCATGATCGCGACCGCGACAGCTTTCTCGTTCCCAGAGTTCCTAGTTAACATAGGCCCGATCTCTCTTGTTGCTCTGTCTATCTCGATGCTCTTCTTCTTGAGAGAATTCCGGAAAAACATGAAGAACAGAGCCGGGAAGGCAGAACAAGAGAAGTTCGCCGCACTGCGAATTGTGGCGTCGGATACGGCTTTGGATAGCCGTCTCTTATGGACCGGGCTTGCAACGCTCGCCGGCGCCGTCGCATTTTTCTCCTTGCAAGATGTTGTTGGAATCTACCCCACCGTCGTTGCTCTCGCCGCTGCGGTCATTCTACTCTTTGTCGGCGGACCGAGGATGCCGGAGATCTTGAGAGACGTCGAATGGAGTACTCTGATCTTCTTCGGGTCACTTTTCATCGTTGTCGGAGCTCTGGAGAAGACCGGATGGATGACCTTGATCGCGCAGGAGATGTCACTTCTCGTAGGTGAGAACAGATTTCTCGGAGTGACTGCAGTACTCTGGATTTCCAGCCTCGCCTCGGCATTCGTCGACAACATCCCATTCACTGCCGCATTCATCCCGGTGTTGACGGACCTCGGAAGCCACTCAACTGCAGCCGTCTACCCACTGTGGTGGGCCCTCTCAGCTGGAACTGGCCTTGGGGGAAACGGAACGATCATAGGAGCCTCAGCAAACGTAATCGCGACTGGCATGGCTCAAGCTAGAGGCGTGAAGATTTCATTTGTCGAGTTCGCAAGGGTGGGCATGGTCATCCTTGTTCTTACGACCGCAGTCGCCAATTTGATGCTGCTCGCCAGGTTCTGGGGCTGATAGCACGCGTTGGATTGTCGATCGCGTCTCTCGCCCGGCTCATAGGAACAGTCAGTGTTGGCATATCGTCAGATGCGTTTCGTCTGCAATCACCGGATTCTCGTGAAGTAGCCTTCGAGTCTCTTCGCAACTTCTTCAGGGCATGACTCTACGATGCTCTCAAGTTGAATCCTTTCCATGAAGCCGCAGTCGCTTGTATAGTACTCCTCCAGCCTTGGTCTCGAGTTCATCCTCAAGTTCAATGAATAGTAGTCAAGGGGGCTGTCTAGTGGGCCGGAAACCAAGCTCATGTTGAAGCTTTCGACCTCAAGTCGGCGGTAGCCTTTCAAGACTCTGGAAATGCCGATGGAAAGCTCTTCTAGGTTTCGTTCGTCCATCTCCGGGATTGAGGAGAGTTCGTGGAATACTCCCAGGACTTCGTTGTTGCCTTGTGGGGCGTAGCTCGCTAGCCAAGTCATAGAGTCGCCTGCGTGGATGAGCCTTTCTTGGAGTCGCCGTTCAGTTTCGACTAGGTCGTGCCAGTAGCTGCCTCCATACTTCCGGTAGTATGTCTCGCTGCACCGGATGAGCCTCTCCTGAAGATGGGTTGGGCCTCGATCAGCTAGAACCTGAAGGTGAGAATGCACTATGCTCGCACCGGCAGGCGGCATGTAGTTCCAGTTCACGGACCCGTATCTCAGATCTTGGTCCTTGCGTTGGACACGCATCAAGTACTCGACACATGCGAGCATACAGTCGCGGATGATCCTTGGAGAGAATTCGTCCAGTGCAAGCTCATGCTCCTTCGAGAATATCGCGATGGCATGATGCTCGCCGAAAGGGTAGAGATTCGGGAAAAGAACTGCCGAACCGACTCTGAGCCTCTTTTCCTGTATGAGTTCATTCGGAAAACAAGGAGTCATACTCTCAAGGTTCTCTGGACAGAACGCGCAACCCTTTCTGGACGCCTCCA
>CAZUTN010000009.1:0-2510 GCA_964623365.1 uncultured Candidatus Bathyarchaeia archaeon | reverse complement strand
CCATCAAAAAGTATATGTCATTTGTGAAGGTATGCGCTCGCGCGAACGATGCAGGCTCTCGACCTCGACGCTCAGAAGGCGTTATCGGAACTCGGGCATACCGATATTCTGATAGGAATACCTTCGTACAATAGCGCCACAACGATCGACCACGTGATAGCGCAATGTAGTAAAGGATTGTCTGAGCATTTCAGTGACCATGAGAGCGTGATCTTGGTCTCCGATGGAGGATCCACCGATGCAACTCTGCGGGTCGCCAAACAGGCTCGCCTGCCAAAAGGCATCAAGCTAGTATCTTGCAGATATCAGGGCGTACCAGGGAAGGGAAGCGCGGTAAGGGCGGTCTTTGAAGCGGCGCTCAACCTGCGCGCGAGAAGCCTCGCCATGGTTGATTCAGATCTGCGGAGCATCACACCATCTTGGATCAGACTGCTCGTCTACCCGACACTGAAGCAAGCAGCCCTCGTCACACCAAGATATGATCGGCACAAGTATGATGGCACGATAACAAATCAGCTGTGCTATCCTCTCACGCGTGCATTGTACGGAAAGAGAATCAGACAACCTATCGGGGGGGACTTTGGACTCTCGGCGAGACTGGCAAAGAAATTGCTGGAAAGTCCTCTGTGGGATACTCCGTTCGTTCCCAGGTTCGGCATCGACGTATTCATAACAAGCTCTGCACTGGCAAGTGGGTTCGCCGTAGAAGAAGCGGATCTTGGCGCAAAGGTACACGAGTCTAAGGATCCTGCGTCGCAACTTGGTTCGATGTTCAGAGAAGTAGCCGGCTCAGCACTAGTCTGCATGAAAGAATATGAGGGATTCTGGAAGAAGATCGGAGGCAGCTCTCGGGTTCCCCTGCACAAGAATGACGTTGTGAGGACCCCGCCACCGCCCGTTGGCGTCAGCCTAAACAGATTGATCGAGGAGGCTAGGGCCGTGTACTCTAGATCAGACTACTTCAGGTCAGTGCTTTCACCCAACCTCAGACGTGAGCTTGACTTCCGAATATCTGCCGCACCTGAGGACCTTGAGATTCCAATACACGTCTGGGCAGAGACCGTGTACGAGGTCTCTGCCTGGTTCAAGAAATCAGATGAGATTGGAAGGAGTTCGCTTCTTGAGAGTTTGAGAGCGGTCTGGAGCGCGAGAGTCGCCACGTTTGTCAAGCAAACAGCCTCTATGAATAATGAAGAGGCTGAAAGAATAGTGGAAGACGATGCAGCTCACTTCGAGGAGACCAAGAGTGAGCTCCTGAGAATGTACTGATCTGGGATGATGTTTCCTGAGAATAGCGATGATAAGGTCGACACTACACAGAGCATCCGGACAAACGGTTCACATCCGAGAACTCTCAAGGCATCTGATCAGGCTCGGGAACGAGGTCTCCGTCTTCAGTCGCAGGATCGAGAACCATAGTCTATCCGAAATCGGAGTTCAGCTCAAATCCTCACTCGATGGGATACCATTCATTCGACATCTGGGTTTTGCAACTGTCTGTCTGTCTGGAATCGGAGAGTTCGATGTCATTCATTCTCAGTATCATCCTGAGATAATAGCTGGCAATTGGATGCACGAACTCAAGAAGCGACCGCACGTCTTCACTTATCACGGATTCGCGCCCATCAGGATATGGAGGAACGCTTTTCAGAAACTCAAGATGCTGGACCATCGCATTGGGACGTTCTTTTCGCTGAGAACTGGCGTGGATAGGATAATCGCGGTGAGCCGATTCTTAAAGAGCGAGCTTGTGAGATCGTACCATTTGAGCCCAGAACTGATTCATGTAGTGTACAATGGCGTCGATCTAGAGCGGTTCAGTCCGGAACTCAACGGCCGCCAAGTCAGGGAGAGCTACTCTCTGGGAGAGAGCCCGGTTGTGACTTTCGTCGGAAGGTTAGCTCCGTACAAGGGACCCCAGTTTCTCTTGGAGGCGATTCCGCGGGTATTGAAGGAAGTGCCCGATGCCAAGTTCATGTTCGTGGGATCGGCAAGGTTCGACTTGCCTAGGATCGGTGAGATCCTCAAGGCCAAGCATATCAGAAAAGTCGTCACTTTCACAGGGTATGTGAATGACAAGACACTTCCGCAGCTCTACGCATCATGCGATGTGTTCTGCTATCCTAGCTTGTGGGAAGGTTTCGGTTTGACGCCAGCGGAAGCGCAAGCTGCAGGGAAGCCTGTTGTGGCTTTCAAGACATGCGCTCTGCCTGAGGTCGTGGAAGACGGCGTCACGGGATTCCTTGTTCCTGCTCAGGACTCAGTCGCCTTGGCGGGAGCCATCGTGAGGCTTCTACGTGACGCAGGACTGAGAAGGAAGATGGGACAGAAGGCGAGAACGAGAGTTGAGCAGATGTTCTCTTGGGAAAGAGCCGCGCGCGAGACCCTGAGAGTGTATGAAGAAGCCTTGGAGGCGCATAGGAGACATAGATGACAACCGGTGTTGCCCTCTTGGACATGGATGGAACGCTCCTGTCGGAACGATCTATCGATGTGTTCTGTGCAGAGCT
>CAZUTN010000008.1:0-21254 GCA_964623365.1 uncultured Candidatus Bathyarchaeia archaeon | reverse complement strand
AGATGCCCGTCAGAGACATCGCCGAGCTCGTGGCGGAAGCGCTGGAATAGTCAGGATCATAAACCCATAGGCGACATAGATGCGAACCCGCGTGCTGGAGTGGGGAACATGTTCAACATAGTCGTGCTTGCCAAGCAAGTCTTTTACACGCAAGACTTGCGGATCGACCGAACTACCAAGAAACTGAAGACTGAAGGCGTGGCACGTGTTATCAGCGAGTCCGACAAGAACGCGATCGAAGAAGCTGTCAGACTGAAAGAGAAACACGGCGGAAAGATCACCGTCCTCACGATGGGCCCACCCGAGGCGAAGGAGGCGCTTCGTGAGGCGATCGCCATGGGAGCAGACGAAGGCTACATGCTGGTAGGACCCGAATTCGAGAACTCTGACGCTCACGCGACGGCGGTCGCGCTGGCGGCGGCCGTCAAGAAGATCGGACAGTTCGACATGATACTGTGTGGCGAAACATCCGAAGATCAGTACTCCTTCCAAGTTGGGCCCAGAACAGCTGAGAACCTCGATCTTCCTCAGATAACGTACGCGGTCAAGATCACAATCCAAGATGCCAAAGTGGTTGTTGAGAAGAGTCTCGAGGACTCGCATGAAACTGTGGAGTCGAAGCTTCCAGCGTTTGTCACGGTTTCACGGGAGATAAATGAGCCTAGACTTCCAACGCTCATGGCCATAATGGCCGCCTCAAAGAAACCCATGACCGCTTGGACGGCTGGCGACATAGGGTTGAAGCCGAGCGAACTGGGCCGCGAGGGCTCCCTCACCGAGTCTTTGAAGTCAGAGGTCGCTACTGGCGAAAGGAAACGAATGATGATTCAGGGCGAGCCCGGTGAAGCAGCAGAGAAGCTTGCGACGACCCTGATCGGCGAGGGAGTGGTGAAAGTTACTTGACAACCGCTCAGGAGTATGACGGAGTCTGGGTATTCTCCGAGAACCCAGCGGTAGCCCGAGAGCTGCTCTCGAAAGGTCGCGAGCTGTCAGGGAAACTCGGAACCCATCTGGCGGCCGTCGCCGTTGGCGAAGACGTTTCAGCGATGAGCAAGGACTTCATAGCCTTTGGCGCAGACAAGGTATACGCTGTTCAACACCCATCATTGAAGACGTTTCAGGTTCATCCGTACTCAGATGCACTGACCGAAATGGCTCAGACCTACCGGCCAGATGCTGTGCTCATCGGGGCGACTCGAAGCGGGCTCGAGCTTTCAGCGAGGGTCGCGGAACGTCTCAAGACAGGATGCTGCACAGAATGCTCGAAACTGGACGTTGACGCTGAGAAGAAGTGCGTGGTTGCTGACCGTCTGGTGCTTGGAGGAAACATAACCGAGACGTTGATCATTCGATCCAAGCCACAGATCTTTACTCTCCCAAAAGGAGTCTTCCAATCTCTGGGCAAGGACGCGAGTCGAACCGGAGAAGTCGTCAGGGTTCAGCCGAAGACAGCCGAGTCCCCAGTCAAGGCGCTTGACCGGAAGCCGAAGCAGTTTGCGGGTGTGAGGATCGGCGAAGCTGAAGCTATCGTCTCATTTGGGCGTGGGCTCAAGAAGAAAGAGGACATCTCCGTCATCGAAGAACTCGCGAAGATCATTAGCGGCGTCCTAGGCTGCTCCCGCCCGATCGCTGAAGACCTGAAGTGGCTCCCGATAGATCAGTACGTTGGACTCTCTGGCCAGAAGGTGGCGCCGAAGCTGTACATCGCCTGCGGCATCTCCGGGCAGATCCAACACATCACAGGGATACAGAATGCGCGTGTTGTGGTGTCCGTGAACACGGACTCGAATGCGCCTATGTTCGAGTATGCAGACTACGGAATCGTCGGGGATCTATACAAAGTGGTCCCGGCGCTGACAGAGGCCTTTCGTAAACTCTCGTCGCGAGGCAAGTAGAATCTGCAGCTAGACCAAGCTCGCCCTTGCGGCGAAGCATGTGATTCCAGCATAGCTTGAGAACCGGATGAGGTCAAGTAATCGAAGCTGACCGGCCCTATCCGCGTACTGGGTTCACGCCGGCATAGATCAATGGTTTCACGAGTCTACGAGTTACATCGTATTGTTAATACGGTTGGATCAAGAGAAAGCCACACACACCTGAATCAGAGGATGTTGAAGATGGACCTGAAAGGAAGTAAGACCGAGAAGACCCTTCTTGCGGCTTTTGCAGGAGAGTCTCAGGCGAGAACCCGATACACCTTCTTTGCCAGCGCAGCCAAGAAAGAAGGCTTTGAACAGATTGCCGCCATTTTCACTGAGACGGCTGACAACGAGAAGGAACATGCGCAACTCTTCTTCAAGCATCTGCAGGGCGGCGATGTTGAGATCGCCGCAAAATACCCGGCAGGCATCATAGGAACCACCGCGCAGAACCTGAAGGCTGCTGCCGCTGGCGAGAAGCTGGAGTGGGGAACCTTGTACCCAAGCTTCGCCGAGATCGCGGTGAGTGAGGGCTTCAGAGAGATAGCTGCTACATTTCGTGCTGTTGCGTCTGTTGAAGCTCAGCATGAACGAAGATACCTGAAGCTTCTGAACAACGTGGAAACCGGCCAGGTATTCAAGAAGCCCGCCGTCGTCAAGTGGAAGTGCCGCAACTGTGGCCATGTCATGGAAGCGAAGGAAGCCCCTGAGAAATGCCCCGTCTGCCAACACGACAGAGCCTACTTTGAACTCTTCTGCGAAAACTACTAGAGTCGATCAACGTTCGGCGAGATTTCCCTGCACGCGGACTCAGGTCCGCGCACAGGAGACCAACAGGTGAAACCAGCGAACGCTGTTTGGAAACTGGGTCTCGTTTCGAGGCCCGGGCGCAGCGGCAAGCGATATCAGGTCAGGATTCAAAGATAGCTCGGGGCCCAGCCGACCGATGACACCATTTCCGAGCAAACACAGAGACGTCTCAGCATCACAAATTGCCGCGGCAAGACAAGCCTCCAACGAAAACGCGACGCCTTGTGTCCTGGCCGTCGGAGACATCAACGCGGACATCATGGCCGCCATTCCATGCTACCCTGAGAAAGGGGGCGAAGGCCTCTCGGAGAAAGCAGAGTTGCACGCTGGAGGCTCGGCCGCCAACACTGCCCTAGTGCTCGCCAGATTTGGGGCGCACGCGCGTCTGCTCGGCCGGGTAGGAACTGACCCCTTGGGCGAGTGCGTCTTCCAAGAGCTGGATAGGGCTGGAGTTGACTTGACTTTGGTGCAACGCGACGCCACGGCGTTGACCGGGACAATGTTCGTCGCAGTCATGCCCGATGGGGAGCGCACAATGTTCGGCCACCGAGGAGCTAACGCCAACCTGACTTCGGTTCCCCTAGAGACTGCCTATTGGTCCGATCTACATTGGGTCCACGTTTCAGGCTATGCGCTTGCGAAGGATCCTCAACGCACCGCAACCCTCCGCGTCATTGAAGGCGCCGCCCACAGAGGGATAGCGGTGAGCCTAGACGTGGGCCTCTACGCGGCCTGCCAAGCAGGCGATGACGTGCGAAGATTGCTGCCCCAAACGAGCGTGCTCTTTCAGAACCTGGAGGAAGCCCGCGTACTCACCGGCAAGACAGAACTCCTAGAAACATTGAAGGCGCTTCTGGGGAAAGGCGTCGGAACGGCGGCGGTCAAGCTGGGTAAGGATGGATGCGCCGTGGCGGACGGCAACGAGACTTTTCGAGTCCCGGCCTTTTCCGTAGACGTGGTGGACACTACCGGCGCAGGCGATAGCTTCGACGCAGGGTTCATCTTGGGGCGCCAGTGGGATCTGGGGCTGCGAGCGTCGGCCCTGCTAGGAAACGCGCTGGGAGGGCTGACCTGCACCGCGCTGGGAGCAGGGGAACACCTGCCGGGCCCTCGGGAAGCACAGGAACTGATCCGTCGAGGTCTAGCCGACCCGGAGCTGAAGAACTGGACCCAAGAACTTGAGCTGTTGCTGAGAATCCTTGAGCGATCTCGGCAGACGTGACAGCGGAGCTTCATAGCGGAAGTCTAGTCCTACTTCGGCGTTCCCGAAGAAACGCCGGGTTTATGGCATGCGCCGGCCGGGTCTTTCACGATACTGACGCTTGAAGGAGCACCGAAAATGAAAGTTGAATGGAAAGAAGGATTGGAGAATCTTCGCCTGAAATCCCTCAAGGAACTTCTCGGGGTTGAGAAACCCATCATAGGCATGGTGCACCTCCAGCCACTGCCCGGTTCTCCAGGATACACCGGCTGCACGATGGACCTCATCATCGAGAAGGCCCTAGATGACGCCCGCGCCTTGGTAGAGGGCGGGGTGAACGGGCTCATCGTCGAGAACATGTGGGATCTGCCCTACTTCGTGGGCTCTGACGTTCCTCCTGAAGAGATGACCGCGCATGCCGTGGCTGCCCGGAAAGTGGTGGAGGCCGTTGATGTCCCTGTGGGCATCAATGTGGTGCACAACGGTGGCGTGGTCACCTTGGCTATCGCTGTCGCGGCGGGGGCTCGCTTCATCCGGGTTTGCCTGCTCACCGGGGCACGCGTCTGGGATACGGGAGAGCTGGATCACGGTTGTGCTGCGCGCCTCTTGCGCAAGCGCAAGGAATTGGGAGCTGGGCACATCAAGATCCTAGCCGACGTTGACAAGAAACACTCCGTCGCCTTCCCCGGCATAGACTTGGCCACTCACATCGAATGGACAGAGTTCTACCTTGCAGACGCTGTCATAGTTTCAGGCAAGATGACGGGGAGTGCTCCAGACCTAGAGAAAGTTAGGCAGGCCAGGCAGCTGGCTCACCGGCCGATCCTCATCGGCAGCGGCGCCACCGCGGATAGCATGGCGGACTTTCTCAAATACGCCGACGGCGCCATCGTGGGCACCTACTTCAAGGTTGATGGAATAGCCGAGAACCCAGTCGACGTGGAAAGGGTGCGAAAGCTCACGGACGTTGTGAGCAAGGTGCGGGCGAAATCCTGAGACCGTCCCGGAGTTCAACAAGAAGAGGACCGAGTCTCCGCAAGGAATGGAAGCGAGAGGACCGAGGAATAGAGCAGGCTGATCATCAACCGCGGGTCCAGTCCTAGCCGGGCCAAGGTTCTGCTCTGCATGTCTATGTCGTCAGCCTTGCTCAGTACGGTCGCAACGTCGAAGGTCCGAGCGACGGAGAAGATCTTCTCCAGCTGGCGGTCTGGGAGTCTGAAGAGCATTCTCCTGATGCGCCGCATGACGTTGAGGTCACAGCCTATCTCGCTCTTCCATTGTCTTTCGTACTTTGAAAGAAAGGATTCAGACGCGTCTCCCATCACGGACGCGTTGTTCGCGACCTCTCCAGCTGCCTTTCCGCAGATGAGGCTGAACACTATTCCCCCGCCAGTTGTTGGCTTGACCTGTTGCGCTGAGTCGCCCGCGATCAACATTCCGGGATGGAATGTCTTGGAAATCGGCCCGCCTAGAGGTATAGGGTGAAAAGATACATCCCGGCGGGGTGCCTCTTTCAGTCTTCGTGAAACGTCAGGATGTTTCGTCATGAATCTCTCAAGAAGAAGGCGAGGATTGCCCTGACGAGCAGCCAGCCCTACCTTCGCTGATCCGTCTCGCCACGGGATTATCCACGCAAAGAACCCGGGTGCGTACGCAGATCCAAGGTAGACCTCGACCGTGTCGTGGTCCAAGTCTTCTACGTGATCGACATGAACCTGAGCAGAGTTGACCCACATCGACTTCCGCCGTTCACTCAAGAGCATTTGAGGAGTGAGTGTGGGCGCCGCGCCCTCGCAGTCGATGACAAGCTTGCAGTCGAAGACGCGGTTTTCACCGTTGACGGTAGCTCTCAGTTGGACTGATCCTTTGTCGGGCGTCTGCATGGATACGGCTCGTGAGTTGAACTGCGTTTGCACGCCGGCCTTCTGAGCTCTGGCTGTCAGGTGCTGATCGAAGGCTCTTCGATCAAGAACCCACGTGACTGGGCTCTTGCGCTCGATTCGGAGAACTTGACCTGATGGGGAATGGAAGGTCGCGCCCCGTATCCGGTTCTTGATGATCCCCTCGGGTACGGAAACGCCCAGGCGCTTCATGCTATTGATGCCTACGTGACCAGAACAATGCGACGGGACTCCGACTTGATCGTGTTCTTCGAGCAGAAGGACCCTTGACCCCAAGGAGACTGCCGTTTCTGCTGCCGTGGCCCCGGCCACTCCGCAGCCTATCACGATGATGTCAGTGCTCAAGTTCACGCGATATGCAAGCCCCGGTCAGGTGCAGCCTCTTGGCTCAGAGCTCGAAGCTGAACATTTCTGCCGAGGACGATTCCGGTAGATAAGGCTCGTGAACCTACGTAAGACGCTGGACTACGGCCGTCTGGCCGCCACCAGTTCTACTCGTCTCTTTCCTTTCATGAGGCGTGTGACCCTGAGGATACCACCGAGTTCGAGTTTGAGGAGGATGCTGTTGAGTTCCCGGAAGCTGATTTCGCCGTAGGTCTCTTTGACCTCGTCCAAGAGATCGCCGTCAGGCAGCGGCCCCTTGCGTTGGAGGACCTCGATGACCGCCAAGTTGAGGGGGCGGGGCCCCCAGACCTTGTTCATCGCGTTGTCCCGCGCATTCCCTACACGATGGCCGTCGGTACGGCGGCCCTCTCTCTCCTGAAACGTTTGGAGAAGTTCTGGTACCACGTATCCATGTCCGCTGTGATGCTCGGTTTGACTTTTTCCATTGCCTGTTTGAAGTCGCGAAGCGTGACCTCGTCCGCGTCCGCGTCCTCGCGAAGGGCATTCATCGCGGCCTCCCTGCAGATGGCCTCAACGTCCGCCCCAGAGTATCCGGCCGCCATGTGGGCGAGCTGGTCGAGGTCGACGTCCTTTGAGAGCGGCATGTTTCGAGTGTGGATCTTGGAGATCTCTTTGAGCGCTTTGTGGTCTGGCGCTGGCACGTAGATCAGTCGATCGAACCTGCCGGGTCGTAGGACCGCAGGGTCGAGGATGTCGGGCCTATTCGTTGCAGCGATCACGACCACGTTCTGGAGCGATTCTATGCCGTCGAGCTCCGTGAGGAGCTGGCTGATAACCCGCTCGCTTGCTCCCGAGTCCGAATATCCCAGTCCCCTTCGAGGAACGATCGAGTCAAGTTCGTCGAAGAAGATTATAGCCGGCGCAGCGGTCCTCCCCTTCCTGAATACTTCCCTGATTGCTTTCTCGGATTCTCCGACCCACTTGGAGAAGATCTCCGGGCCTTTGATCGCGATGAAGTTGGCTTCGCTTTCTGTTGCGACGGCCCTTGCGAGCAAAGTCTTGCCGCACCCTGGCGGGCCGAAGAGCAGTATACCTCTCGGAGGTGTGATGCCCATCTTCTTAAAGACGTCCGGCTTCTTCAGAGGCCACTCGACCGCCTCGATCAACTCGTTCTTCAATTGCTCGAGCCCGCCGACTTCTTTCCAGCGGACTGAGGGCACCTCAACGTAGACTTCCCTCATGGCCGTCGG
The DNA here is from genome assembly GCA_964623365.1 of uncultured Candidatus Bathyarchaeia archaeon. Classification (GTDB taxonomy): domain Archaea; phylum Thermoproteota; class Bathyarchaeia; order 40CM-2-53-6; family 40CM-2-53-6; genus CAVPLU01. The sequence goes on along the minus strand of CAZUTN010000008.1, from coordinate 13,828 downwards.
CGTGATCTCCCTGTAGGCCGAGAGGAAGTCCTCTCTATTTACAACCATCTTGTCCAATATCGCCGGTGGGACTCGTTCCTCTTCGAGGTTGATCTCGGGCATGTAGCGCCGGAGCGCTTTCATCGCCGCCTCCCTTGACAGCGACGATATGTCTGCTCCCGTGTAGCCGTGGGTCACGTCTGAGAGGCGCTTGAGATCTACGTCCTCAGCAAGGGGCATGTTCCTCGTGTGGATTTGCAGGATCTCGTAGCGACCTTGCTTGTCCGGGACTCCGATCTCGATCTCACGGTCGAATCTTCCGGGTCGTCTTAAGGCAGGGTCGATGGCATTGGGTCTGTTCGTCGCCCCGATCACGATGATGTTGCCTCTTGTACCCATGCCGTCCATGAGTGACAGAAGCTGCGCGACAACACGTCGTTCAACCTCGCCCGTCACTTCTTCACGCTTCGGGGCGATCGCGTCCATCTCATCGATGAACACTATGCTCGGCGCAGTCTCCTGAGCCTTCTGGAAGATCTCTCGAAGTCTAGCTTCAGATTCACCGTAGAACTTCGACATTATCTCCGGCCCTGAGATCACGTAGAAGTTCGCATCAGACTCGTTAGCGACCGCCTTCGCTAGGAGCGTCTTTCCGCATCCTGGAGGGCCGTAGAGGAAGACGCCTCTCGGAGGCTCGATGCCGAGCCTCTGGAATAGTTCTGGATGTCGGAGCGGGAGCTCCACCATTTCTCTGATGCGTTGAATCTCTTCGTGAAGACCTCCTATGTCTTCGTACGTCACCATTGAGATGCCTTTCTTCTCAGGCGTCGGCTCGCTCAGAACTTGGACGTGACTGGTTTCTAGGATCTTCACTGGGCCGTGAGGTCTGGTTCGAGTGACCACAAGCGGGACCGCGCTGCCAAAGATCGAAAGAAGAGTCATGTCGCCCTCCACGAAGGGCATGTCCATGAATCTGCGTTTCACAAAACTGACGAATTCCTCATCGACGCTCAGCCTTACGTCGGTTGGTGCGAAGATTATTGCCTGCGCCTCTTTCACGTCAGCCTTCTTGAGTACCACATATTCGTTGAGAGCTACTCCGGCGTTCCTTCGAATTAGGCCGTCCATTCGTACGATCTCTTCACCCTGATCCTCCGCGTATGCGGGCCAGGCGACGGCCACCGTCATCTTCTTGCCGTGGATCTCGACGAAGTCGCCCGCTGTGATTCCGAGTTTCTGCATCGTGTCGTTGTCTATCCTTACCTTGCCGTGGCCTACGTCTCTTTGGCGCGCGTCGGCAACTCTAAGCTGCATGTCTTTTCCCACCATGTTTCTTCATTCCTTGAATCTTGATCGGACTCGCGGCCCTGCTTTCCTACTGTATAGGACAGGACTCGAGGAGTGTGTTACTACAGGTAACGAGACTCCCATATAAGTGTTACTTATAGTAACACCTCTTACGATCGCCACACGTTGACGACTTGGATCTCGCCCACGTTCTCCACAGACTTCAAAGCCTCCTCGACCTTGTCCATTCTCCCCTCTTCCTCCGGCATGACGATCCTTGCAACCAATGCCACCAATCCAAAAGCTATCGGCTCCTCATCGAACCGTGCAACGGTGGTTTCAGGCGGAAGCGCTTTCTCCACTTCCTTTCTCAGGTCTCCAAGGTCGACCGTGGTCTCGGTCGGAAAGATCTTGATTTGTGCAACCACCTTCGCCAACCACGGCCACCGCCTAGGGCCCCGTGAATCCGCACTTCGCACATTTGTACGGTCTGCCGAAGGTCCTGCACTTCTCGCAACGCCATATTGCAACTTCACCGCAGTTCGGACAGGGAAAACGCACCGCACCTTCTCCGGGCATTATGGTCCTCGAACACCAAGTGCAGGTTGGCATTCGAACTGTCTTGGTCTCGCTCAGTCTTAACGCCTTCTTTTCCTAGAGGGGGCAGCCTGTCGTTTATTTATCCGTTGCTCGCTCAGGCCCTAGGCCTTTGCACAGATCGATAGTCACCGGTTTCGATATGACCGCCGGAATTGTCGCGATCTTGTAGAACCGACAGGTTCATTTCACACATTTGCTGGTTCCCTTGTCTGGGCGACCTAGCTCACGCTCGCAGCAGAGCGGGTGGAGTGCTTGAAAATCGACACCGTCTGCGATCTGAGTAGCTTCAGACGGTTCATGATCGTGAGCACTTGCGATTCGTTCATCCCCGACGAGTATGTCGGCGACGAGCGCGTTTTCCCCGAGCGAGCCATGGATCAAGGCACCATGTACCTTGAGGCCGAAGACAAGGAGACTCTCGAGCAAATCAGAGACATTAGGTTCACGCGAGTCACAAACGTCCTCGGCATTATCTACAACTCGAAGAGCGGACGCACTCACCTCAAGTGGCGCCAGTTCAAGGGTGACATAGGTAGGCTCACCGGGGAAGCGAGTACAAATACGATCGTGAACCTGAGCACTGCAGGAGCGCTGGACCAAGACTACGTTAGAAGATACGCTAGAGAGGTTCAGGAAAGAACTCAGACCGAACAGATAGAATAGGACCTCCGCGCCCTTTTGACCATTGAGCTCCAAAGTAGCTGTTGATTCTTCTCTGGAAGAAAGCGTCTCTGAGTATGTGGCTGCTCTGCAGCCACGCCTTGCGGGGGATACTGAGCTGGGTCATAGCGAAGTCCAGTGCAGAAAGGAAGCTGTCGAACCGCGCTGGTTTCTTCGAGAGAGCTGCTCTCACGCTTTCCCTCACGTTCCAAACTCCAACTGGAAGGATATATCCCGGACGGATTTCCCTCAGTACCAAAGCGGCGGCCTGTCTCCTCTCCTTGAGGAGATACTCAGCGATCGCGAACCGGCAAGCGTAGTAGCAACCGCCGATGCTCGCGTAAGTTGTCCTTCCATGGTATCCTTCATGGTCGCCCATCATTGCAGGATAGTCTCCGCCTTCATTCCAAGCTGTCCCGGGGAACCAAGCTTCTATCGACTCGTAGCACCACTTCGCGGGCATGAGCATCACGACGTAGATGTTATCGATGTACCGGAACGTGTAGACGCGGAATTCGTCGATAGTTGGAAGATGCTTGATTTCTTCGAGTAGTCGCTCCGAAATTGTGCTGTCGACAGCCGTTATGCTCCAGCGGGTCGGAACCAGCTTCCTTCTCGCCCTCACTCCAAACATGCCCATGCTGAAGGCTCTCTGTATGCGTGTGATCAGAACACCGTCTTCATGCAAGCGAACTACCGCATCAGCAGCGTTTAGGTCTCGATCGTAGTATGCCTTCTCAACTCGCCTATCGGCCTTGATTCCCCATGCCTGAAACCTCCGGAGCGGGGCGGACGGGCCAAACGGCTGAACCTCGTCGCTGAGTGTCAGAACTCCTCTAGGTTTCTTGGCAAACTGAGCCTCTGATTCCGCTGGGGTACGGCTCATAGTGAGTTCTTGTAGTCGGTCGACGATCCCGAAGGGCTCCTGCGCGTCAAAGATGTTGACGCGGGTCTTTCCTCTGACCAGCGAGTATCTCAGATCCACAATCTCTTGGATCGTCTTGCCCAACCAGAGTTCAGGGGTATCCAAGACTGAGGTGTCTCCATGGTATGGAGGTATCATGGGACCGACAAATACGTGCGGATATCCGAACCTCCCCACGAATACTCCAGGCGGCGTGGAGCCATCTATCTGCTCAGAGGCGACAAGACTGACGCGAGTGACTATGGCCCTAGCTTTGGCCAAGAGAGGACAGGATATCTTCCCGCAAAGCATTCTGCCGCCTCTGCACCTTATGCAAAGGTCAGCAGAGGGCCCACGAACCACCCGAAGGTTCTTCAGAACATCCGATCGCTGCCCTATTCCATTTGAGAGGAACTCATTGACCCAATGTAGTTCAGAACTCAAAGACTCGCAGCCCGGATGGAGGATCTATGTATGGTGGAGGCTCCTTTAAAGTGGGAGAGACTGATGAAAATTACCAAGCTCCGCCAGTTCCAGAACGACCCGAAGCCGAGACGTGTACGTCTTTCTGTCGAGCTAGATGATTCCGAACATAGCTGATGAATACCCTCGTGTCTCTGCACGTTCTTGTTCTCGAAACGGTTTAATTCCTGATGCGTCGATCCGCGTGCTGGGAAAACGGCAATGTCTTGCGGATGTTGGGGACCCGGATACTGGGTGATGCCCTACCCTCCTCTCCCTGCGAATCCTAGGATACACTGGTGCGGAACTCCTATGGTTTGGGTTCCTCAGGTTGGAAGATGGTACTGTACGTCCTGCTGGAACTACGAAGGATTCAACGCTTGGGGATTCTGGGAGTAGATAGGCCAGCGTCCGGACCCTTCGACTACTCTGCAGAGAGCCTCGAACGTAGCGCGCGCTATTCGCTAGGCGAGACGCAGTAACATGATGCCTTTGCATACAAGAAACGCTGTGCGGGTCCGACCCGAATACATTCCCCGGTTGGCTGTGATACTGCGCCAAATCGGGTTTGTAGATCCATTCTTTCAGGAATGGAGAATTGGCCAGAGATTTGGGCTCTCAAGACCTCTCACGAGCATGCTGGAGTGGCACGTGCGCGGATTCGCAGACGGAACAGTGGACTCCGAAGTTGAGATCTCACGCAAGCGATTAGAGCACGTTGCCGCGAGGCCAGGATCCTACTACTGGCCGCTTCTGACGATACTCAGGGTTAACAGTATTCCATTCCGCGCGAGCGGCAGGATTCCTCCTGACGCAACCCATGTCTACCTGCCTGCGCCTTTCGGGAAGCACATTCCGATAAGCGTCCCCCGAATCTAGGGGCGCTATTCTCATTTCTGCCGCCGCACATTCGCAATAGCCTTTACGGGGTTCGACCAAGACTCCAAGTGAGGTTGGCACTTTGGGCGTGGACCTCGGCGAGGTTCTTCGAAGACGAAAAATCCTCTTGGACGATCTATCGGATAAGAGCCTGGCCGTGGACGCGTACAACACCCTCTACCAGTTCCTTGCCATAATCAGACAGCCCGACGGCACACCTCTGATGGACAGACAAAGGAGGGTTACCAGTCATCTCAGCGGCATCCTCTACAGGACCGCCAATCTAGGCGAAAAAGGGATTCGAGTCGTCTACGTCTTCGATGGTGAACCCCCAGAACTCAAAGAGATGGAGATCAAACGCCGGCGAAAGGTGAGGGAAGAGGCTGCCGTGAAGTACGAAGCCGCTGTGAAAGCTGGAAGCATTGAGGACGCAAGAAAGTATGCTCAGGCAGCAGCAACGCTGAAGGAACTCATGGTCGAGGACTCAAAGAGGCTTCTGAAAGGTCTTGGCATCCCGTGGGTGGAAGCGCCGTCAGAGGGCGAAGCACAGGCAGCGCATATGGCGGCCAGAGGCGATGTGTGGGCTGCAGCGTCCCAAGACCACGATTCGCTGTTGTTTGGAGCACCCCGAATGGTGAGGAACCTCACCATATCTGGAAGGAGAAAGCTTCCGAGGCGGCAGGCATACGTCGAGGTCGAACCTGAAGTCGTCGACCTCGCCGAAGTTCTGACAGGTCTAGGGCTAACCCGAGAACAACTCGTGGATGTCGGAATACTTGTCGGTACGGACTACAACCCCGACGGCGTCAAGGGAATTGGGCCTAAGACCGCATTGAAGTTGGTCAAGGAGTTCGGAAGCTTGACTGCGGCTGCTGCTCAAACTCCGGATCTTGATCTGCCAGAGAACTTGGATAAGATCAAGGAGTTCTTCCTGAGACCAAAGGTGCGGTCTGACTATAGCCTCAGCTGGGGAAAACCAAGCGTCGAAGAGGTGTTGGATTTCCTCTGCAAGGAACGCGACTTTAGCGAAGACCGCGTCAGGAAGGCTCTCGAGAAAATGGAGGCCGGTCTGGCAAGACCGGCCACAAAACCTACGCTTGAGCGCTACTTCGGCTAACGCGCCCGTCTTTCCTTGAGTTCTTTGAGGACAGGCATTCTCTCCATCATCTCTGGCGTGACTTTGCTCCAAATGATGCCTGCCGGTCGAGGTCTAGTGCGCTTGATCGCGAACACACGATTTGGGGTCACGATGTAGTCAACCGCAATATCGTGCTCTTCGAGTGGAATAGACGCGACAATCTGCGAGTCGTGCACCGTCGTCATGACTGGGGTTGACTCGCTGACGAGCCCCAGTTCGCGAAGGATTCCGTACTCCATCTCGCTGTATCCCTCGCCCTTCCCTATTCTGCCTCCATCCTGTGCGACGGCCACCGAGCCAACAACTGCCAGATCGATCGGGGGGAGCTCGCCTAGCGAGACAGTCCTTCCGAGGATGAACGCGCCACGTATAGTTGACGCCAGTCTGAGTCTATCCCTTGGTACGCTGTCATCAAGGAGAATGAATCCGCTGCGAAGGCGCGGGGTTGGCATCAAGAGCCCCTTTCCGTGCGAGAGCACCTCCAACCTAACCTGTCTTTGCGGCGAGTCAGGATTGACCTTCACGGTCTCGGCGTCCTGAAACTCTTTCAAGGATGTGACTCTTCTGCCAGCTTCTTCTGCGTCTGCAAAGTTGGGGATCCGATGAAAGACCGGGCGAGGAAACCTCGCAATCTTCCTTTCTTCGAGATGACTCCAGACCTGATCTCTGATGCGGCTCTTCTCGCGTGAAGCCGAATGAGAGTCTTGAGATGTCAAAGTCTTTCACTCTACTAGCCGATGGGACTCGTCATGACGGCGCCGTGCCCGCCTTCTATCCTTGCCATCCGTGTTTTCCTTTGAGGGGGACGAAGGCGACACCACCCATGTTCTCGCGGGTGGTCCTACCATTGTCAGACTTCCTGACCCTGAACAGCTCTTGGAAGAAATGAGGTGTTCCGATTGGGATTAGCAGAATGCCTCTGGGCCTGAGCTGCTCAACAAGTGGACCCGGAATGTCAGGCGCAGCGCTCGTGACAATTATCACGTCGTAGGGAGAATGGTCTGAGAGACCCACAGACGCATCCCCGTGGAACACCGTGACCCTGTTCGCGTACCCTGCTTCCTCCACGTTGAGTCTCGCAGATTCGGCTAATGGCTTGACGATTTCCACGGACCAAACATGTCCCCATTCCCTTTCGGGGCGGTCGGTGGGGGCGATGACCTCGGCGTAGACGCAACTCATGTATCCACATCCCCCGCCCACCTCAAGCACCTTCTGGCCTAGCTTCATCTCGGCATATTCGCAGAATAGGACAGTCATGTGGAGTGCGCTCGTGGTCTGCCCATGTCCGATGGGGAGCGGCGAATCAACATAGGCGTACGATACTTCTTCAGGGCGAAGAAACAGCTCGCGGGGGACCGTCAACATCGCCCGAGCTATGCGATTGTCGCGCAGGATACCTTCGGATCGAAGCGCATCGACAGCTCTTCTCCGCTTCTCAGAGAAGTCCATCAAACCTAGCGCCCGATCCACATAGCGACTACAGTGAGCGCGATAAAAGCCTTAGAAACCGCGGTATCACGTGAGAAAGCGAAGACCGAATGCGAATAGTCGAGGCAATTGAAGCATTAGGGCATCCCAAGATCCAGGCAAGCCACACCACGACACTCGAGATCACCAAGGACGCAGACCTCACGGAGAGAGGAGACTGCATAGTCGCCACCAACGCCTCGAAAGGAGCCGCCGATCTCTCACCAGAGTTCTTGCAAGTCGTGAAGAACGATACCGCACGCGTCACACTCATAATCAGGGTGGCAAACCTAAATGAGACGATCACTGGACGAGGAACCAGGCAGCTTATGCTGAGCCATCCGACTGCCCTAGTTGTCCGCAAGAGTGACTACGTTTGCCCAAGAACACTGATGATCCAAGCCGACAAGTCCGCTTCGGATCTAAGCCGAAGGTTCGTCAAGGCTCTTCGTGACCGATCATCGAGAATCGTTGTTGAGATAGTTGCCGAACTCTGAGGCGACGACGGGCTCTAGGATATGAGAGCGTCGACTGCCACTTGGACTCGGTAGGGGGCGATCACTTTCACAACTCTCGTCGCCAAGATTGACCGGACGTTTCGGCCTGACGCCTCAACGCGTTCCTGAAGCGTCCTAGAAGCGGCTTCTTGTGACTTCTCGGCGGATTCGAACGAGTAGAAGTGGACGACCCCACCTCCCTCCCTGAGACATGAGCAGGCCTCGTCAATGAATCCCAACGCGTCACCAGGGAGATTCATGATGACTCTGTCGGCTACTCGGGAGAGACGGGACCTGACAGCTTCTCGAACATCTCCCATGATCGGCCTGACGTTTGCGAGAACCTTGTTGGCGAGTATGTTTGACACCAAGAACTTGAAGGCCGAAGGATTTACGTCAACGGCGTACACGGTGGACGCCGGTTGCCTCTTGGCTATCAGTATCGAGTAGGGTCCAACGCCCGCGAACATGTCAACCACGCATTCACCCGGCTGAACTTGCGACGCTACGCGGAGACGCTCGTGGCTTAGTCGGGGGCTGAAGAAGACAGTTCTGATGTCCAGCTCGAACGCGCACCCGTGTTCTCTATGATGCGTCACAGGCTTGTCTTCGCCCGCGATCAATCTCAGCTCTCTCACTCTGTGGTCAGTTGAGAAGATGCCGGCCTTTGCCATCACTGTCCGTATGCCCGGGCAAGTCTCCAAGATCGCCTTGCCGACCAATTCTTCAAATTGGGCAAGTTCATTCGGTAGCTCAACAATCGCGATGTGACCTATCACGTCGAGCGATTTGGGAACGACTGCGAGGAGTTGCGGAGGCAGCTGGCTCTGAAGTACTTCGATCAGTGTGCGACGTGCAGATCGCCTTTCTCCGAACTCTCGCCCCTCAATCCTGAACTCGCCCAACGCAAGCGACAGCCGCTTCAATTCTGACTCGTCAACCGAGCGCAGGAGCGGAATACAAAGCTCCTCCTTGGCTGAGAAGATCCTCAGAGAACGATCGATTATGCGCATGGTCCGAACTAGTTTGACGCCTGCTTGGCCCTTCTCGAGAGCGATCAAAAGAGCGTGGGCTTTGACCATTCCAATCTTCTCTCACGATGTCCGAGTTCATTGTGCACGCGGGAATTTCAATCTTGAAGCCAATGGGAGTCCTTCTAGCTGGGTTGCCAAGACAGCACTGCGGCAAGTGCCCATTCTTGGACATACCGCGACCAGTATCAAGAACCAGCAAGTCTATGCGAACTGAAGCGAACGCAACTATGCCGGTTGGAACGGCTCCACGACGCCAGCAAACAAGCGATAGTTGGAGTCGTGAATGTGCCGTGTTCTTGTCATCCGGCTTCCGTTCTCAAGACATAGAGCGATCCACAGGTCTATCCGACACAATGCACTTTCTGCGTCCCCGGTCTTGCTTCAGACCCAAGCAACGTGTGTCCACCGGATGTGCGACGTACTCCGCTTTCTTCACAGCGCTGCCATATTTCGTTCTAGGATCTTTGCCGTCTTCCCATGGTCGTCCGTTTCAGCTTCCACCGCAGCTTCTCTGCGATCGACGGCCTCTTGTACAAACGTCTCAGCATTATCGGTGTGATTATTGTTGTGACAACGGCCATCGTAACGATCTCGGCGTACACGTTCTGACTTATGGCGCCAGTTGCGAGACCGATGCCGGCGACGATCAGGCCCACCTCTCCTCTGGAAACCATTCCGATGCCAACCACGGTTCCGATTCTCGAGCTCCGTGTAGCAAGAGCGGCGGGAATTCCGCAACCTATTACCTTGCTGGCAATGGCGACGGCTAGCATGACCAATATCCCGTAGAACGAAATGGGAGAAAGAGCCCAAACGTTCAAACGAGCCCCTATCACCGCGAAGAATATCGGCGAGAAGATCATGGTGACCTTGCCGATATACTCTTTCACAGGGGCGAGAACCTTTGACTCAGCTATCGCCATTCCGGCAGAGAAAGCTCCAACGATTGGATGAAGTCCGATCACTGCCGACAACGCTGCACTGCCAAAGCAAAGTCCTGTCGCAGCTATCTCAAGCGTTCCTTTCGCAACCCACTTCCTTGAGACCGATACCAGTCTTGAGCCAACATAGACCACAGACAGGAGAAGGCCAAGCCACAGTCCAAGGGTTCGCAGGATCACCCAAATCGCTTCCGCAGGTGAGGGTGTAGCCCCTGTTTTGATGATGGAGATCACGATTGAAAGAGCAATCAATCCAAGTACATCATCAATGACAGCTGCGTTGATCATCAAGCGCCCCTCCATGGAGTCTAGTGCGCCGAGCTCCTCGAGGGTTCTCATGGTTATGGCGATGCTTGTTGCTGTCAGAGCAGAGGCAACGATGAGAGCACCCGCCAAGTCCGTAGGCGGCAGAGGAACGACGAGAGTGACACACAGTCCAAGCAGGAACGGGACGAGAACACCCGCGGTTCCTATCAGAAAGGATTGACTTCCCAGAGCTCTGAACTGAGCGAAGCCGACTTCTAGTCCAGCTACGAACAGTATGAGGATGGCACCTATCTCTGCGAAAGCCAAGACGTGCTCGTTGAATGCGACTAAAGGTTCTCCGCCGATCTGTAGGGATCCCAGCGCAAATGGGCCCAGGATCATGCCCGCGAATAGCTCTCCCAGAACCTCGGGCATACCTATCCTCTCCATCAGACCAGCCAAGATCTTGGCGAAGGCGATGAGTATGCTGATGTCTACAATCGCGCGCATAATTGGATCGAAATGCACGGCACCTCACTCATCCGTTGCCCAGATTGTCAAATCACCACTCGATGTCGCTCTCAGTCTTCGGTCCGGTGTCCTGCTGTTGCGTTGCCCGAAGATGCGTCATTGTCTGGCAATCAACGCCGGAACGTCCCAGGGGATTGCTCTCTTTCTTGAATGCGCTGACCGAACTCTGAGACTACGCCATGGAGTGAGCTCAACATTGCATTCTGTTCGCCTTAAGTGTCTCGTTTCAAGCGAATGTGAGATCGTTCGTTTTCGGAACAAACAAGATCGAACTGGATCTTGGTCGACCGCGCCAGTCAGCGAACCCGATCCCATGCCGACGGGGTTTCAATGAGTCGACCTGCAACCGATTCGGAGGTCTTGCTTTTCTTCGCTCCGAACAAGATTTAAACCAGCAATTCATCAGTACTCGGCGATTGTACGTGATTTCGTCTGAGATCGCATTGCAGGCCGGAGGGTCTCTCGGGCTCCTATTCTCCTACTTGATCGTGATCCTGCTTGTTCTCACGATTCTGTCATCGGCGATAAAGGTTGTGCGGGAGTACGAAAGGGGTGTCATATTTCGATTGGGCAGGCTCATCGGGGCAAAGGGTCCTGGGCTGTTTCTAATCGTGCCGATCGCTGACAAGTTCATCAAGATCGACCTGAGGACTGTGGCGTTTGACGTGCCGAAGCAACGCATTATCACCCGAGACAATGTCAGTGTAGATGTCGACGCCGCGGTCTATTATCGCGTCCAAGAACCCACCAAGGCAGTTGTGCAGGTGGAGAACTACCTTCAGGCTACGAACTTGCTGGCCCAGACTACTCTGAGAGACGTCATTGGACAGGTTGAGCTGGATGAACTTTTGACCAAGAGGGAAGAACTGAGCAAGAAGGTTAGTGCAATCCTAGACGAGTACACGGACCCATGGGGCATCAAGGTCATGACCGTCGCGATCAAAGACGTCAGCATGCCCGAGAGCATGCTCAGAGCCATCGCCAAACAAGCTGAGGCTGAACGTGAGAAGCGTTCAAGGATAATCATCGCTGAGGGTGAGTTGATGGCTGCGGACAAGATGGCGCGAGCCGCAGACCGCTACGCAACTAGCCCTGTCGCGATTCGTCTTCGAGAACTTCAAACGCTCACAGACATTGCTCGTGAGAAGAATATGGTCGTCGTATCGACCACGACTCAAGCCGAAGAGCTTGCGAGGATCGTAAGCATGGTGAAGAGTGTCAAGACGGAGGGCAAAGAGGCTAGGTGAAACAGAAGCCAGGCCTTTCTCTCTGCTTCTTGGCCGCCTTTCTCGCCTTTCAAGCCGCAACATTCGCGGCCGACACTGCAGCTGAGTCTCGAGTGATCACCGTTGAACTATCCGGTACCATCACCTCGTCGACGGCGGAGATGGTGAGCGAGGCAACACGGCGCGCTGAGATCGAATCAGTCACCGTGGTCGTTCTTCTGGTGGACACGCCTGGCGGACTCCTGAGTGCGACGATGACCATCATAGACACCATTGAGAGATCCACGGTTCCATTCATCGCATACGTATACCCTTCAGGCGCAAGAGCTTGGTCTGCGGGAACGTTCATTCTGATGGCTTCGCATGTCGCAGCCATGGCTCCGCACACGCTGATAGGCTCTAGTCAACCTGTGAGCTACTCTCCCACAGGCGGATCCGAGCCGGTGACTGATCCGAAGACTGTCAACGCGCTGACGGCATTCATGGTAGAACGTGCAAGAGCTCATGGACGAAACGTAACAGCCGCCCGAGCCTTCGTCGAGCAGAACCTCAATCTGAACGCGGAAGAGGCGTTGGCACAGGGTGTGATAGAGGTCTTGGCTCCCAGCCTCCCCGATGTGCTCGTGGCTGCGGACGGAAAAAGCGTTCAGACATCCACCGGCCGGGTGACCATTCAGACAAGTCATGCCGACATTGAGGAGTATGGAGCGAGCATAAGGATTCGACTGCTGTCAATCATCTCTGATCCTCTCCTTGCCTCGATGGCCCTCCTCGTGGGCCTCTACGCGCTGGTCTTCGGCATATCATCGCCAGGCTATGGTGCCGAAGTCATTGGCGCGCTTCTCCTTGTCATAGGTCTAATCGGGACAGGGCTCAACGTCAGTCTGGGATCTCTCATCCTGGTGGTTCTCGGCGCAATTCTAATGATAGCGGAAGCCTACACACCAGGCTTCGGACTACTGGGTGGCGCTGGATTCGTGTTCATCGTGCTCGGAAGTCTGCTCCTCTTTCCGTTCGAGGCAACCCGCTGGATAATCTCGCCTGAATGGTACACTGCCTTCGTGCTGTCCATTCTAAGCGCCTCAATTGTCGTTGGCGTGTTCACTCTCCTCATGGTTTACAAAATCGTCAGGGCACGCAGACTTAGACCCGTGATAGGGGAACTGATTGGCCAGACTGTGGAGGTCGTTGACGAGATTCAACCGGGAGGAACAGGCTACGTCAAGTATCGCGGCGAATACTGGAAAGCGAAGTCCAGCAGTCTGCTAAGGCCCGGTGCCTCAGCAAGAATCGTTGGAAAGGACGGGCCAATACTCCATCTGTCCCCCAAAGAAGAATCGGGGGCTCCAAGTGCCTAGCCCTGCAAGCCCGATAGGCATCGTCCAAGTCTTGTAGCGCATCCACAGACCGACTCCCGATGCTCAAGGAGTGAAGCGGCGATAGCCGATAGGCATGACGTATACCACAAGCTCGCAGAGCTGTGTCGAGAAACCCGCTTCCCCAAGGCGATTCGCGGATTCGACTAGCTCCGTCAGAACGTTCTTCTCCATTCGTAGTTCGTTGTGCTCTGGACGCGTGATAGGCGGTCGTCCGTCAATTCGCCGCCGCTCTGGACGCTGGAAGAACGCGTCTTCCTTTCGCTCGTGATAGTCTTCAGCGTCCAGCAACGTCTCTCCTCCCCTTGGGAGGCAACAAGGGTCGCCCTAGACGTGCCATCATCGAGGCGATCGCGTTGTGGATCGAGGAAGGGGTGTGCGCGGTGGGATAGTCTCGGGGGTGACCGAATGGTGGCCTGCCTCAGATGCGACAGCACCGATCCCATGTTCTCGCTCGTCGGGCCGCCGCCTGCCGGAACCCAGAACGCGAGATGATCTATCCGATCGATCCAGGAGAGTCGCCCAACTTCACCGAGCGAAGGCCGCGAATGTACCGCCAAGGTGCAGATGCTGAACCGAATAATTAGACCGTAACGAC
>CAZUTN010000007.1:0-22304 GCA_964623365.1 uncultured Candidatus Bathyarchaeia archaeon | reverse complement strand
CGGTAAACGACTGACTAGAAGACAATATATCTAGGCCCAAAGTCCGCAAGACATCCGCAGATGGCCGAAAAGGGATGGCGGGCCCGGTGGGGTTTGAACCCACGACCCCCGGCTTTCGTCGCTCTCTTGAGACTTAGAGGGCCGATGCTTTGGACACCCGGCTTCTTTCGCGTCCACGGGTGCTGTCCGGGCTGAGCTACGGGCCCACTATGCGCACGGTGGAGGTTCCTCATATCTGCTTTCTTGCAAAGCGAGGCAGAGAACCGGTAGCTGCACTGGTGCGACTCTATTCTAGGTAGATGGCAGGCCGGAAGGGTTGAGCCGTTTGGGCTCGCCCTTTCGGATCGTACCTCTTGTCGTCCGATTCATCGAAAACAACGACATCACACTTGAACTCCTTCGCAAGGAATGCCGCCGCGTCTTTGAGTGCCTCACGCTCCTTGATCCTTCCGAGTCTGCGTCTTCTTTCTTGCATGTCTGGGGCTGTCGATTGTATGTCTTTTGCGAGTGTTGGGACGACTTTCGATGCCTCTTTCATCCTTTCCTCTAGGGCTGACTCGGCTGACGCTGCTTTCATAAGCTCCGGAACATTCACGGGCCCTTTCGCGGCGATCTCCAGCGCCTTCAGGTACAGCTGCCATTTCCATTCCGCCGCCGTGTACAAGTGGAGCTTGTTCGCGCTCATCCCAGTCGTCTTCAGAATATTGGCCACGTCCTCAACGGTTGTCCGAATGAGGCTTTCAACCTCTTCGGCTCTCTCATCCATCACGGTTGGGTCGGCTTGAGGCCAGTCTGTGGTTGAGACGAAGCCCTGCTTGCCCATGAGTTGCCAGATCGTCTCAGACATGAACGGCGTGAACGGTGCCATTAGCCGGACGCGTGCGTCAAGCACCCGCTTGACAACCTCAGGGTTCACTCCCGACCGCGCTGTGGCTCTCCTCGTGTACCAAGAAAGATCCTGCTCAAGCTCGTAGAGTGCATGATGAACCGCTTCCCGCACGCGCAGTTTGTCCATCGCCGCGGTCGTGTTTCGGATACAGCTCTGCAGCCGGCTCAGCATCCACTTCTCCTCGTTTCCCCCGTCAGCCGATGCACCTGCAGTGCGGCTCGCCTCAATAACCACTTGAGCAGAAGCGTACATTCGTTCGATTCTTTCCCTGAGCGAACTCGCGGCCGGATGACTGAACTCTACGTCCTGAATCAGTTCGGCGGCTGAGACTGTCGATAGCCTGACCGCGTCGGCCCCGTGTTGATCGATGGCATCGCGGAGTGGTATGATGTTTCCGAAGGACTTCGACATCTTTGCGTGCTCCATGAGGACGCTTCCGTTTGTCACTATCTGGCGAGGCCACTTCTCGCGCGGGAATATCGCAGCGTGGTTGAAGATGTAGAACGTCAAGTGGTTCGGGATCAGATCACGCCCCGAATGCCGCGAGTCAACTGGGTAGAAGTACGCGAACTCCTCGTGGATTTCTTCTAGTTTGGAACTTTCTATGCCAGCGGACTTCGCAAGCCGCTCTCGGTCGCCCTGGCCCAGTAGTAGGTAGTCAAGGACCTGGTCCGAAAGCTGTTCGGGTTTCAGCTTGAGGCTCCTGATCTTCTTCGCGAGCGTGTAGTAGGCCATGTATATGACCGAGTCGGAAAGACTCTCGATGATCCAGTCGGGATCCCAAGGTAGACGAGTGCCTAACCCGGACTTCCTCGCGCATGCTTTCTCCCTTAGCCATCCGATCGCGTAGTCGATCTCAGCCCGGAACTCCTCGGGCAGAATGCTCATCGACTTCAGGCAATCGCGCGCCAGCTCCTTCCAAGAAGGATCGCCGTAGTTGATGAACCATTGATTCTCGAACATCTTCACAACGCACTGCGCGCCGCATCTGCACGTCACAGGCCTGTTGACGATCTCGTACATCACGTCGGCGCCTCCTTTCGGGATCAGGTCGTCGCGCACTCTATCCCTCGCTTCAGCGACGGACAAGCCCGCGTAGACGCCGGTATCGCTTCTCATGCGCCCGGAGTGGAACTCCTTGCTGTAGACTTCGGCTGTAGCTTCTTCGAGCTTGGGATCGCTCTGCTCCCTTATGCCGAGACGTTTCACGATATCAACCGCTGGTGCGTCTGAGTATCCTTCAAGCCTGACCACACCGATCGGCGTGAGCTTCGCAACTTCTTCTCTCGAGATCCCGTGACGCTCCAGCGGCCCCGGGTTCCGTTCAAGGTCGAGAAGAGCTTGATAGTCATACGGAGCGTGAGCTGGAACCGACATCACAACGCCGGTCGCGCTCTCGGGATCAACAAACTCGGCGGGCAGGACAATCACTGGCATACCGGTCATTGGATTTGCGACCCATTTTCCGATCAGTTTCGACCCGTGAACGCGTTCAACGATTGTCGCTTTGCGGTTCTGATACTGTAGTTTTTGCAGGCACGGCTCGCTGACTATCCAGTCTTCATCGTCAACCTTCGCCTTCACGTAGACGACTTCAGGTTTGACCCAGATGTTCGTGACGCCGAACACCGTCTCCGGCCTAAGAGTCGCGGTCGGAAGGAACACGTCTCCCATCTTGAACTTCAACAGCACGTATTGTCCGATCTCTGGCTCCACATCGCCGACCGTGTCGTGTTGACCGACTGGATTACCGTCATTTGGACACCACCCAACCGGATGGCTGCCCTTCGTGATCAGGCCTTTCTCCCGCAGTCTGTGGAATTGCCACTCGATGAAGCGGCTGTACGTTGGGTCGATCGTCGTGAATTCCCGCCGCCAGTCGATAGAGAAGCCCATGTCCTTCATGCCGCGCTTCAGCTCCTCGTGGAAGTAGCGGGCTATCTCGATCGGTTCGGCGAATTCCTTCAGCTTCTCCTTGGGCACGTGGTAGATGCGGAGGAAGTCGTCGACGAGTTCTGGGTCTCCCTTCGCTATCCGCTCTGCCATCGCTAGGATCGGCGTCCCCGTGTAGTGGAACGCCATGGGGAACAGCACATTGTAGCCTCTCATTCGCAGGTATCGGGCGTGCACGTCCGTCAGCGTGTACGTTCTTCCGTGCCCGATGTGCTGTGGAGAGTTAGGGTACGGGTAGGCGACTGTGATGAAGAACTTCTCTCTGGATGGGTCAGGGTCGGCTTCGAAGATCCCCGCCTGGTCCCACTCCCTCTTCCATTTCTCCTGAATCTCTTTCCAGTCCACGACCACTGTGCGTCACTTCTTGAGATATGATCGGACAACCTTCTTCGCGCTCGTGAGGACGGCTTCCGCATTGTTGAGTTTGGTTCCGCCTCCTTGGCCGAAGTATTCCTTTCCGGCGCCTCCTCCGCCTACGAGCTTCGCCAATTCGCCAGCCACCTTCCCTGCATGCACGCCTGCCTTGATCGCGTTCTTGCCAGCGGCCACAAAGATGCGGACACTGTCTTTGACAAGACTCACGACGAGCACAGCGCCCGGATCGGCTTGCACCACTTGATTCGACAACGCCACAATGTCCTCCTCTTCGCCCGCTTTCTTCAGTGCAGTTGCCAGCTTGATCTTGCCAATCTTCTCAGCTTGCGAGAGAAGATCCTTTGACTCGATAGCGGCGAGCTCGGTTCGGACATCCTGAAGTCGTTTGCTAAGGCGGTCTTTCTCGTCTGCAATCGACTTCGCGTATTGGTCCACCTTCTCGAGTGGGGCGTCGAGCACGGACGCGCTCCTCTCCAGCATCGCTTCTCTGGCTTGGACGGCCTTCAGCGCGGCTGATCCGGCTGCGAATATCAGCCGCTCGACGCCGTCTTGGACGCGTTCGTTCTTGAGGACCTTTATCATACCGATCTCGCCTGTGTTCTTGACGTGGGTTCCGCCGCAGGCTTCTACATCCCAGTCGCCGATCTTGATCACTCGGATTTCTCTTCCTGGGACCACGCCGCCCTGGTATAGGATGAAACCGTACATCTGCTCAGCCTTCTCCCGCGGCATACACGTCGCCTCGACAGGAACGCATTTCATGACCAAATCACCGGCGAGCCTCTCGATCTCCGCAACTTGATCGCCCGTGATCCGCTCATAGTGAGAGATGTCTAGCCGCACGTTGTCGACACCCTTCTGAGCGCCCGCCTGCCACGCGTGCTGTCCAAGTACTCTCCTCGCGGCTCCCAGCACGACATGCGTGGCGGTGTGGTGACGCATCAGAGCTGTTCGGCGTTCCCAGTCCACCTTTCCCCTCACGATGTCGCCAACCTTGGGCATCGGTCCCTCGATCTGATGCAATGAGATGGCTCCGACACGCTGAACGTCAACCACCTTCGCTGAGCCGAGCGGGGACTCTATGACACCGTGGTCGGCAACCTGTCCCCCGCCTTCAGAGTAGAAGCACGTCTGGTCAAGCACGACGTACTTGTCGTCGACAACCCCAAGCACTTTCGCCTCAAACTCCTGTTGGTAGACGTCTTTGTAGTACAGCGGTGTCGTCTCGGGGAACCCGGCGGCCTTCTCTTTCATCAGCTTCTCTGATTCGTCCTCGGGTTTGCTGGTTGCGGCAAGATGCTTCTGAGCGACCATTGCGAAGAAGTTGCCGGGAACATCCACGCGGATTCCTTCCTTCTCCGCCTCGTCTCGCACGATATCTGGCACGAGGCCGTGCGAGTCGTACAATTGGACGAGAGTCTCTGGGGGGATGATGTCTTGGCTCTTCGCTTTCAGCTCGGTTGAGATGCGTTTGACCATCTCGCTTCCCCTCTCTAGGGTCTTCTTGAACTTGTCCTCCTCCGCTCTGAGTGCTTCCAGAATCTCGTTCCTCATCTCGGTGAGGTGTGGAAAGTCCGTTCCCCAGTGGGAGACCTGCATCTCAGTGATCTCGCCGAGCCTATCCTCGATGCCAAGCAGGCGTAGCATACGGTAGGTTCTGCGAATCAAGAGCCGCGCCAAGTAGCCAACGGCCACATTCGAGGGAACGACGCCTTCGGCTAGGAGAAATGAGATCGCCTTCGTGTGATCCGCGACGGCGGACGCTCTTTCGATAGGGGCCATGATCTTCTCCAGCTCATGCCAGTCCATCCCCAGCCTTTCTGCAACCTTCTTCCGCGCTTCCACGCGGTCGGAGGTCTTCTCGATGTTCAAGATGCCCGAGACTTTCGTGTTCTCGATCATGATCTTCGGGTCGACGCTTGCCCCCGCCATCGACAGTATCCGGTCCAGTATGGGGCCGTAGATGACCGAGAAACAGCTGGGCGATCCCTGCGTGAGCCACGCCCACCGCTCGATCCCGTATCCAGTATCCACGGTCTTGATCGGAAGCAGTGACAGCTGATCGCCTATGACCTTGTACTGCATGAAGACGAGCGTGGAGATCTCAAGGCCGTTGACGCAAGCTTCAAGGTCAGGCCCGGCATTTCCCCCGCCCGACCAGAAGTGCTCCTTGTACGTCACAAGCTCCGACTTGACGCCCAGATTCTCCGTGAGCAGTTCATGGTGATACCGAATCGTCCCGTCCTTCCAGTACACTTCCTTTTCGGGATAATTGAAGGCGTGGTGGCCGCCCATCTCGAAGATGAGGAGATGCCTGCCAGCCGTCGGGCCAACATTATCCAAGTCCGTGAAGCGTAAGCAGGGTTGGCTGACGACGAGCGGGTTCGCCGGCGGAGGAATCACGCCCTCCGTCACAAGCGGCTGAAAGTCGAAGATAGACGCGCCAACAAGATAGACATCGTCACGCCACCGAGCAACCACAGGATAAGGCTTGATGATCTTGTGGCCTTTGCTCTCGAAGAACGAGAGGAACGTCTCACGCGCCTCTCTGACTGACAGGCTCTTGCGGGCGGGTGAACTACCGATGAACGTGTACTCTTCACAGGGAACATCCCCGCACGTTGGCCGGTCGGGGACCTGCGTCCAAAAGTGGCTGCCGCACCCGACACATCGCCTTCTAACGAACCCGGACTCTTTGAAGAACGGAACGGCGAACACGTTCGCGTCAATATCCACTATGGTTTCCCTCCGAGCCAACAAGGCAGAAGACGATGCGTAATACAAAGCACTTTCTTGCTCTGCCCTGTCGGCTACAGAGCCAGAGCAAGGGCTAGGGCGAGTGTAAGCGCGAGTGAGGATTGCAAGATCTGCCCTTCCAGTCTCGTGTTGTTTTCCAGTTCCCTATAAGCCTGATAGACAAGACGCGACCTATCGCCGACTTGCATGTGGTCGCAAATGCCGGCTTCCGTCCTAGGACGGCTCAAATTACTACTGTGAGTTCATCTCTCAGATAGGCGGAGCGACGATGAAAGCGAGGTTCAGGTATGTTGGAATAAGGGTAAAGGATCTCGACCGATCCGCGGACTTCTACACGAGACTGCTCGGCATGAAAGTGAAACGGCGGCTCAAGATCAAGGAGACGAAGGGAGAGATCGTCGACCTCGTCGGCGAGGACGAGCGTTTCACGCTCGAGCTCAACCACTACGAGGAAGACAGCCCCCACAACACGAGGTACGTTGTCGGCGAAGGATTAGACCATCTAGCATTCGATGTTGACGACTTGGACAAAGCGATCGAAGAGATGCGGTCTGCAGGCTACCGTGTGATTCTGGAAGTGAAAACGGAGAAGGATCGATGGGCCTACGTGGAGGATCCTAACGGGATATGGATCGAACTTCTCTGAGCAGCCTTGCCCACGCGGATAACCAGACGGACGGACTCCTGGAATCAGGCAGATAAAGAGAATGTAGAGTGCGCAACTAAGCAGAAGTGCCCGAAAGTGAGATGCGTGGGCGAAAATGCGGCCAAACTAACCGAATAATGCGCCGAGTCCCGCTAGGGCTTCCTCTTCCTTCTTCTTCTCTTCTTCGGGTTTCTTCTCTTCCTTCTTTCCTGCGGCTGGACCACCGGCTGCTGCTGGTGCCGCGACGGCGACGGGTGCTGCCTTCGCTGCCTTAAGCGCCTCATCGATCTTGACTTCAGAAAGTGCAGCCACGAGTGCCTTGACTCTGGCCTCCTCTGGTTTCACACCGGCTGCCGTTAGGACTTTGCCTATGTTCGCTTCGTTGACTGGCTGAGCTGCTGAGTGGAGCAGCAATGCGGCGTACATATACTTCATGACTCGCACCTTGTACTAGGCTTCGCCAGCTACCGCTTCGCCTTCTTTTCAATCTTTTCCCGTCGTTTCTTCTGTTGCGCTTTTCCTGTTGGAGCCTTCGCCGCGGGCGGCTTCGTAGGCGGTTTCGCCGGTGGTTTCTCCTCAGGTGGTCTTGCTTCACGAGGCTTCGCTTCAGGTGCTTTCGCTTCGGGCGGTTTCGCTGCCGGGGGTTTCTCCTCAGGCGGTTTCGGCTCAGGCCGTTTGACCTCGGCCGGTTTGACTTTAGGGGGTTTGACCTCGGGTGGCTTTGGCTTCGGTTCAGGCGGCTTGGCTTCCGCTGATTTCTCTTCAAGCGGTTTCTCTTCCGGCCTTGGTGCTGGAGCGACTATCTCCTCTATCGCCGCAGCCTCGCTGTTGATTTGAGCCGCGGCGTCCGATAGGATTCTCATCTCTACGTAGGCTTGCTTGACGAGGTCCTCCATGTTCTCTGAGGTTGGAAACTCCGCTTCGTTCGCTAGGTAGATCGCTTCCCGGTAGGCACCACCTATTATCATTGAGGCCGTTTCAGGTTGAACATATTCTGTCTCGACCGCGAGCGCGAGGGCGTCTCTGCAGGCTTCTCCGAGATCACTCTTGTAGGCCTCAAGGTCGAACACGAGATCCTCCGGTTTGAGGATTGTACCATCGTCGAAGGCCCATACTATCAAGAGCCCGGCCTCCATTGGCTTCATGCCAAGCTTTGACAGGAGAGAGGCGAGCTTCGGCGATATCGTGTCGCCTTTCTCGGCCACAACGGTGTCTCTGGCAACCCAGATGCTACCGCCTTCGATTCTTGTTGTGACCTTTACCTCGCCAAACTCGCTGATGACTGGCCCGGGCTGTAGACCGGTGTTGCCCCCTGGGATGATGATTTCACTGGTCGCTGTGTCGCCGGCTTTCGCTGGAACACGAACCTTGTTCTTGTTCAGGAAGAGAATCAGTGCGTAGGGGTTCATACCCGTAAAGAGGAGCAGGTTCGATCCATCCAGCCGCTCGGCAAAATCCTCAAAGTTAGGCTTCTTCTCGGCCGTTGCACTGGCGACCTTCTTCAGGATCGTGTTCTTTGCGACGAGCACTTCGGCTTGACCGCGAAGCTTCTTCCTGATCTCCTGAATCTGTGATGATCTGACTTTCTGAAGGTCCGCAATCGCTACTACGGGATACTTCTCAACCAGCTCGGAGAGTCTCTCGAACATCTCCTTCTTCCAAGGCGCCACTCGCGTGACTAGTTTCGTGAGCATGGGCTATCCCTTCGTGGTCTGAACCTTCACAGGCTGACTCATTGTGGTCTTGACGAGCACCTGGCCTATGTTCTTGGCCCCGCGTTCCAGCTTCGCCTCGATTCGGCTGAAGACTGCCAAGGCGTTCTCAGCGAGCTTCTCGTCAGGCATCTTCTCGGTTCCGATCCGGCATTGGACCACGGGTTGCTCTCTGACGCGGATACGGACGAGTTTCCTGTGGCTGCTGATGATCTGATCGATGGGAGCATTGGGCGGAACAGGCGTCGGCATCTTTCCTCTTGGGCCGAGGATCTGGCCAATCGTCTTTCCGACGAGAGGCATCAAGGGCGCCTCGGCGATGAAATAGTCGTGCTCCGAGACCAGCTTCCGAGTTGCCTTCTTGTCCTTGCTCAACTTGTCTAGGTCTTCTCTTGAAAGAACCAAGTCCGCCTTGCCTGCCTTCGCCCTCGTCGCCAGATCCCCGCTTGCGATGACGCATATCTTCGTCTCCTTGTCCAGCGGGTTAGGAAGCTCAATCGACTCATTGAGTCTGTTCTCAGGCTTCTTCAGGTCGATCTCTCTCAGCTTGACGATGAGCTCTACAGAGTGGGTGAAGGCGTGTTTGGCGTCTGGTTTTCTGAGCCCTCCCAAGGCTGTGAGAAGTTGATCCTTGGCGAGGGGCAATCGCGTTTTCCTTCTGGAAATTTTCCGCACGCTGATATTCGGAGGTTCATAAAAACGTTTGGAGAGCAAACACGTGTTTGACACGGCTGGGGGCGGCCACAACCGTCAAATCCGGGCCTTGAAAGCTTGAGCAGTTCGGCCTGTTCACGACGGGTTGCCGCAGAATGTGATGGTCGCCCTGTGGGCTCAGCTTTATAGTTGAGATTAGGTTTCATTGGACGCCTGTCAGGTTCAAGTGATGTTCATTGACTGAAGTCAAGACCTTCAAGATCACGGGCGAAGTCAAGAAGCCGCGCACCACCATCCCGTTCGCAGTGGAGATCAGGGCAACGAAAGACCGCGAAGCGATCGAGACACTCTACGCCGACCTCGGCAGCAGGCACAAAGCCAGAAGACTCGAAATCAAACTCAAGAAGGTTGAAGAATTGAAGACCGGCGGCACGGGGACTGCAAAAAGTGGCAAGTGAAGATCGAGAACTTAGGCAAAGCCTGGTCGAGCTCAGAATCTACGAGGGGTCGGCGCGGGCAATTCAGGCAAGACTTGAGATCCTCAACGCAGCCATGAACGAATTCACCCTTGCATCGTCTACGCTCGAAGGGGTCAAAACCCAAGAGCCTGACGCGGATACCTTGATTCCGGTCGGGGGCGGCTCATTCGTTCGAGCGAAGCTTGCCGACGTCTCAAAGATCGTCATGGGTGTCGGCGCTGGAGTCTGCATCGAGAAACCGATCGGGGATTCCATCAGTGAGATGAAGAGCCGAATGGCAGATATGGAAAAGGCTCGCACCGCGCTTCAGGAGCAGCTGGCTCAGACTCTGATCAAGATCGAGCAGAACCGAGAGAAGCTCGGCCAGATCGTGAAGAAGCACGGCGGGGACTCGCTCACAATCTTCTAGGACTGCTCCAGAGAAATATCGTAGCCGCTTGCAGCATCGGGGTGCCTCTAGTTGTTCGAGAAGCTCAGGTCAGGCCTAGGCTCAGTTGTGGAGAAGATCTCTAGGACCGAGCTGGCCGGAAAACAACTCGAACAGCTGCTGCAGGAGCTCAATACAACGCTTGCGGAGAACGACGTTGCGTACCCTGTCGCGGAACGCATCTGCGACGGCATAAGACAGAGGGCCGTCAGTGTTCAGGTCTCACGCCTGAGCGACCGTCGAGAGCCATTTGTAGCCATCATCCGTCAAGTTCTGCTCGACGTGTTGAAGGAGAGTGGCGAAGCCAGCTTCTTCGAGAAGGTCGAAATGAAGAAACAGGCTCACGAGCCCGCGGTTGTCGTCTTTGTCGGAATAAACGGAACCGGCAAGACCACTACGATCGCGAAGATCGCATACCTCCTCAAGCAGCGGGGCTACACCGTCGTGATCGCGTGCGCAGACACATACCGGACGGGCTCCATCGAGCAACTTGAGGAACACGCAAGACGGCTGGGCGTGAGAACGATCAAGCATTCGTACGGAGCTGACGCGGCAGCTGTGGCGTTTGATTGCATAAACCACGCCCGTGCCAACGGCGTAAACACGGTCCTCATCGACACTGCCGGGAGAATGCAGACGAAACGGAACCTACTTGAGGAGATGAAGAAGATTGTACGGGTCTCGTCACCCGACTTCGTCATGCTCGTCGTCGACTCGCTGACCGGAAACGACGCCGTTGAGCAGGGGAGATCATTCAGCGAGGCCGTGAGAATAGATGGCGTTACTCTCACCAAGCTTGATGCTGACGCAAGAGGCGGAAGCGCAATCTCGCTCGCGGCAGAAATCAGGAAACCCGTGATCTTCGCTGGCACTGGTCAAGCCTACAAGGATTTGATCTCCTTCGACCCGAAGACGATCGTCGACAGAATCGTTGGCTGACGCGGGATTCGGAAAGATGCGAGACGTCCCTTCCAATGACCGTTGTGATAGTTGCGTCTGAGAGGGATCCGGCGGCGGTTAACATAGCGTCGTGGCTCATTCGTGACTATGGTTTTGATCGATCGGAGGAGTACCGGGATCCTCAGGTTCTTCGGAAGGACGATGTGCTCCTCGCTCGAGTGAAGGAGGAGTCGATCTACGCTGAGACGGTCGACTCGCTCACCGCAGCAACCGCGGTTATCTTCGCCTCAAGGCACACGAGCGAGAAAGGCGACCCGGGTCTAACAGTCCACTGCACTGGCAACGTTCTCAACGAAGCGCCCTACGGAGGCCAGCCAAAGAGACTGGCACTGGCGGAACCGAACAGAATGAGAGCAGCGCTGCTCTCGTTGTCTGAAAGCCGCGAGGAGCTCGGCCTCCCCTATCTGGTCTCCCTTGAAGCAACCCACCACGGGCCCACGGAACTTCGTGTACCGTCCATGTTTGTGGAAATCGGTAGCTCTGCGAAGCAATGGGAGCATCCTCTCGCGGGAAAAGCCGTTGCCCGCGCGGTTTGGATCGCGGCAACTCGTCCCTCTGACGGAATCCCGTCGGTGGGTTTCGGCGGAGGGCACTACTCTTGGAAGCACACTGAGGCCGTGGTGAAAGGGCGATTCGCGTTGGGCCACATCCTTTCGAAGTATTTCTTCCAGAGCTACGACCCAGCCGTAGTGGAACTTGCATTTCGTAGGACCGTAGGCGAATGTTCCCACGCGCTCATAGACAAGAAAGGGATGCGTGGGGTTGAGCGAGGCACCTTGGTCGAGTTCCTCAAGGAGTCAGGCCGCGACGTAGTAATGATATGAGTCGAAGACGAACTTGGATACCTTAAATACAGCTCTTCGACATTAGGCCGCCCGTTCCGAAGAAGACGAACAACCAGACGGAGGAAAACGATTGTCCCCCCGGAATTTCCTGACATCCGCTAGAAGACTACTTCACGTGACGACGCGGCCAACTCGAACTGAGCTGTGGCTCATGGTGAAGATCTGCTTTCTTGGAATCGCGATAGTCGGCGGACTCGGCTACGTGGTGCGTATGCTCTTCATGTTCGTCGGTCTTCTTCCCACGGGACCTTGAGGTAGCCTCGATTGTCAGATCAGAACCAACAGCAGAAGGGCGTCATCTTCGCCGTCAGGACGACGAGCGGACAAGAGAGAACCGCGACCGAGCTGATAGCCTCGAAGGCGGGAATGAAGAAAGCTGCCGTATTCGGGCTACTTGCGCCTGAAGTGATCAAGGGGTACATATTCGTCGAGGCCGCGGGAGCTCACATCGTTGATGACGTGATCTCAGGCGTCCGGCACGCGAGAGCCCGAACAAAGGGAGTCGTGTCTCCTCAAGCTATGGAACGTTTCGTCGTCACAAAACCTGTCATTGAAGACCTTACGGTCGGCGACTCGGTGGAAGTTGTCGGAGGTCCGTTCCGTGGTCTGAAGGCGAGGATCACTCATGTCGACAAGATGAAGGAGGAAGTGACGATCGAGCTGCTTGAGGAAGGATTTGCCACGCTTCCTATCACAGTCCACGCCGACTATGTGAAACTGGTTAGCCGAGGAGGTGCAGAGGCTGGGAGAGAAGAAACAAGTTGAGGCTCTCCTGAACGGCGGCGAGGCCACCGCGGGTCCACCGCTCGGGCCAGCCCTCGGCCCGCTTGGAGTGAACGTGCTCCAGATCGTGAACCGAATCAACGAGCTCACAAGCGCCTACGCCGGCATGAAAGTTCCAGTCAGAGTCATCGTCGACGTTGACACGAAGGATTTTGAGGTCGAGATCGGCACTCCGACGACTTCCGCTCTGATCGTGAAAGAGCTTGGCATCGAGAAGGGCTCAGGGAATCCGAAATCGGAGAAGGCCGGCAACCTGACGATGGAGCAGGTAGCGAAGATAGCGATGATGAAGCTTCCAGGCAGCTATGCGTTGGCGAACTCTGGCGCGGCGAAGGAAGTGCTCGGATCCTGCGTCAGCATGGGCATCACGGTTGAGAGCAGAGACCCTAGAGAGATCCAGAAGGAGATCTCCGAGGGAAAGTGGGACAAGTTGTTCAAGGCACAAGGCTAGCAGGTCTGCATGCGGTCATCTGTCCTATTTGATTCCAAGCGATCTTGTAATCGCCATCAACTCAGGCCCGCTAGTCAGGTTGCCGACGACGGCGCCTTTGCTGTTCGCCAGAAGGCCTGCCCTGACGTAGGGCACTCCGCCGTTGATCGTTCCGGCCTCGACTGGAACCCTCAACGCGTCCTCGATGACTGCTCGCTCGCGATCTGTTATTGAGTGGTGAGCCAAGACGCCCCTGTCCGTGGCGACGGCCAGTGATCCGACGTACGGTAGGCCTCCGATGGAGGAAGTGACTATGTCCACGTTCAGGGTTTCAGCAACGGTCTTCGCGAGAGATTCCGGCGCGCCAGGGTGTATGACGGCCCCGTTGTTATTCGCCAGCACAAGGTTGCCGAGCGCAGTCCAGCGCTCCCGGGCGATCTGGACTCTGGCTTCGAGGTTCTCTTGAATCAGTCTCAGCTCGTGATCTTGCACGATGTGTGGGAGGAGGATTCCATTCGAGTTGGCTGCGACCAGAACGCCTACCAGCGCGCATCCTCCAATGTTCGTGACGCAAGACTGGACGCCCAGGTATTCCCGGAAACTCTCAACCTTCCTCTTGGGCAAGCCAGGCGGAAGAATGGCGGTCGTCTCGTTGGAGTGACAATACACCCCGATGTTGGGACTTCCGAAGACATCGGCGCGCAGGATCCCCAACTAGCCGATCACCCACGCCAACAAGCGAGCCTGCCCGGATGACTTTCCGAGTTGACGGAGGCGAGAATCCTCGGGATGAACCTGCGTAGGCCTAGGCCGCGGTTGCAGGGTACACTATGACCTTGCCTTCTTTGTCTTTGACCAGCCGGACCTTCATCTGCCTCGGCGGTTTCTTGATGCCTCTCGCCCAAAGTTCTTCATTTACCTCGTTGCTGATCCGGACATCCTCAGTCTTCATATGACGCCGCACAAAGTCGCGGAGCATTCTCGAGGCGCGAGGACTTCGCTTTCCTCTCGGCGTCGCCCACACTCTGCGAAACGGTATGGTGTATATTCGTTCCTCAACAATCTCTATCTCCTCTTCCTCACCCTCTTCTTCTGCAGCTGCTTCTGCCGTTTCCTCTTCCTCAGCTTTCTCAGCAGCAACTTCTTCCTGGACTGGCAGCTGCTCCTCCGTCTCCTCTTCTTCAGCCTCTTCGGCCACTTCCTTGACCTCTTCCTCTGGAACCTCGGAGGCCTCCTGTTCTTTCTCGTCGACGACTTCTTCAGGGTTGGATGGTTTCTCGCTCAACTATGCCACCTTCTATGCCTTCAGGCGGCTCTCACGCCAGTTCTTCTTCTTCGGGTGACTCCTAACACGTCCTCGAGTCTTCGCGATCACCCAAGTTGGCACGGGTCTCCTCATTCTCTGGCGCCTCGCAAGACGCCTCTTCTTCGCGGCGGGTTTGTGTGTTGCCAAGTCACGCCCTCCTGATCCTGATCTCCTTTCTTTGGGATTGAAGACGAACAAGCGCGTCTTTGAGCTGCGCATCTGATATTGGGATCTTGACCCTGCCCGCCTGCGCAAGTTGAATCAGCTGAAGCTCAAGCTGCTCCGCGAAGTCAGGCCTTACCATCTTGATGTTCGTGAGTCTCTGCCTCGCTTCCATTGTGAGTATCTTCTTCAGGACGGCCTGTTTCTGGATCTCAACCTGCTCTTGGGCTTCAGCTCGCCTCTCTTCTTCGGCTGCTGCTCTTTGAAGCTCGGCAAGCCTTCTTCTCCTAAGTTGCGCAAGCTCTTCCTCGCTGAGCTCGTCCGCGCTCATTTCTTCGAGCCCTCTCCGGAGGTGCCCTCCTTCAGCATCTCGGCCGAAATCCTGTTGAGCAGACTCACGCCTTCTCCTGAGAGCTTCCTCCCCTTGGAACCTTCCCTAGCCACAAAGCCGGCTTTCTCCAGCTGTTGAAGCGGCTCTCTGATCGCGGATCCGCCGCCGTCCTTGGAGTGCTCTATGCTCGTTCCCTTCCTCTTCCTGCCGCCATACTCGACCCGGAGCCTCTGCGTTCCGATCGGTCCGTGAATGTACAGCTTCCTCAGAAGCGAAGCGCATCTAACATACCACCAGTCTGGATTTTGCGGCGGCCGCTCCTTGTGCGCACCCGTCTTGGATGTGAGGGCCCACGTTGGCGGGGTTACGTCACCCACATTCTCTTTGAGATGCTTGGCCAGCCTCTCAACGAGAACGTTGGCCTCCACATCGTAGGGCGTAGGCAACTGCAGTCTCTCCGAGTTTTGGAAGTCTTGCACTAGGGGACTTCAGCCGAAATATAAGTTAAGCTACGGACAGCTAGCCCGTCACCCTTGGGTGCAATTGTCGAGTCTTTCTTTGTTTGTAGATAGTGAACGTTCGTCCTCTCACATCGACGACCTTGGAGGCCGTCTCGTCAGCTATCTTGTCCGCGAGCCCGACGATCTCCTCGTCTTCCAACGAAGTCCTGTGAACCTTGACTTTGACCATCTCGTTTGCTTCGAGCTGCCTGCTGATCTGGTTGAGCAGCGCGTCGGTGATGCCGTTCTTTCCAACCCAAACCGTCGGCTCGCTCTCCACTGACCGCCGCTTCAGTTCCTTCATCTTTTTCTTCTCAGACGTTTCTCCTTCACCGCCGGATATCGCTTCTTCGAACCGCATTCCAGACAAGTCACGACGACGTGAGTTCCGTGATCTGCGCGCACTCGGACTCTACAGTTGACACCTGGAACGAGAAGGCTTGCGCACTTCTTGCATATGAAGTGCTTCCGTTCAGGCCCGAGCCTGGCTCCGGACCTCATAGCTATTCTCCGCGCTATCTCGACGTATCTTCTGGAGAGAGCCGGGTTGGACCTCACCGCCTCTCTGGCCAGCCCCAGAAGTATGTCGATACGCTCATGAGCAATTCGTCGAATATCGTGACTGCTCTTCTGACGGGTCAACGCTCTGCCGATTCTCTTTCGCCCAACCAGGGCGAGGAAGACTATGCCGTTGGAACATCTATGACTTCCGCATGGATTCGCTGGTCAGAGACGGGTGGTCACTGAGAACTCAAGCCTCTGATTACCGAGGTAGCGCCCTCTTTGCTTCCAGAAAGAGACCGGCGAGTATGCATAGCAGCAACAATACTCATCTTTCCGTTGAACCTGATAACTCTGACGAGCGTAGGACCGCTTCTCGTCGGGGAAATCGCATGTTGACATTGATCCTCGCAGAGTCGTCGATTGAGAGAATGCCTCCGGAGCTCGCCAAACACCCATCGGTCATCGGGCACGCCCGAAAGAAGAGGAAGGATCCTGGTTCCCTGATCCTTGATCGAAGCTATCACCATTGGGCGATGACGACACTGGGAGGGGAGGACCGCTCCGAAGGTCTGGCGAAGCGAGGAAGGCCCGACATCGCCTTCCATGTGCTCCTGCAGGCGCTCGGGTCCCCGCTGAACCGTGAGGGTCTGCTGAGGACCTACATTCACACCGTCGACGACCACGTGATCGACGTTGACCCGCGTCTCAGGCCTCAGAGGAACTATGAGAGGTTCATCGGGCTGCTCGAACAGCTCTACGACCGTAGGAGCGTGCCGCCCGGAGAGCAGCCTCTCCTGAGTATTCGCCGTTGCACCCTTCCAAGGCTTGTGGAGGAGCTCGGAGCATCAGCAACGGTCGCGTTCACCACCGCTGGGACGCCCGTAAGCATGAAGGACGCGTGCTCCCCGCTTGTGAGCACGCTTGCCCCGGTTGCGCTAATCGGCGGTTTCGCACATTCGCACTTTGATCAATCAACAGTCCAGCTCGCCGACCATGTCTTTTCAGTCGACAAAGAACCGCTAGACGCTTGGGTTGTCGCCGGGAGGGTTATCTATGAGTACGAGTGTGGTATCCGCCTGTCAGAGAGAAGGCTGCAGACCTGATCGAGTCGCGCAGTTTATAATGAAATGATCCACTACTCGCGCCGCCATGAGGGATGGACAATGTCCGAGGACGCTGAGTTGGAGCGTCTGAAGCATCGCAAGATGCAAGAGATACAGCGGCGTCTGGTTGAGCAGGAGAAGAAGACGGCGGATCAGAAGCAACCAGGCCCCAGGGAGGTACTCAAGACAATTCTTGTTGGGAGGGCATGGGAAGTGCTAGATGCCGCTGAAATGCAGTATCCGGCGCCCACGCGTGCACTGGAAGAGGAGCTTGCGAGGCTGGTTCGCGCGGGTCGGCTTAAAGGCCCCTTGACCGCGGAACAGTTGATGTGGCTCTTCAGGCGTCTCGGCATGGACGTAAGACTCGAGACCAAGATTCAAGTCTATGAGAGCGGCGAACTGAAATCTCTGGCTGACAAGTTCAAGGGCCTGTAGGACTTCAGCCAAGCTAGATTGCGTTACGAGGAGTTCAGCCAGTAGAGCTATTCCTTGACTATCTCGCGGATCCTTCGCTGGACCGCTTGCACGTCGAATGTGGTGTTTACTAGGTAGCAGGGCGCCAGCTTGAAGAGTCTCCTGAAGAAGTGCTTCCTAACCTCGACTTTCTCGTCGGTCTTCACGATCAGGTAGGGGTTCAGGAACTGTTCCGGCTGGACGACCAGGTACTGGACCGCGTCCTCAATGTCAAGCCTGCGAGACATCTCAGGATCATTCTTGTCACGCTTTAGGAGGATAACCTTCATTGCGCGAGTGGTGTCCACGAACTTCTCCGGACCGGATATCCACAGTGGGTCCAGCATGGCGCGAGAGTACTCATGCGCGACGTAGGGGTCGGCGGAGAGTGCCCGTATCTCGTCGTCACTCATGCCCTGTGCTCTTAGTTTCTTCGCTTCTTCTGGAGTAAGAGGCTCCACGTTCTCAAGCTTGCACCGGTCAAGCAGCGGCCGGATCTCGGGAAAGACGCGTGCTATGTTCGTTCGAATGTAGAACTTGCGCTCGCTGATGTCGGCGCTCGCTCTGCCCTTTTCGCCTCCGATGAAGCGGACGTAGACCCAGTCGTCGCTGTGAAGCCTCGCTCCTTCCATGTTCAGGAGAGCGTATGAGTGGGTGCTCTTTCCGGTTCCTGTTGGCGCGATCAGGACTATTCCTTTGCCGTCTACTTCGACGCAGCTTCCGTGGATGCTGTGTATGTCATGTTGATCTTCTGCTATGTCGCATGCGATGCCCAAGGCCCAGCTCTTCACTTGCCCGTAGTACTCGGTGTTGAAGATGACCGCCGTCTTGGTGTCCGGGTTGTAGAACGCGTGTGGTTTGCCCTCTCGGAATGTTGGATCCAGCACCGCGTAGATCCTGCCGTGCGATTTGACATCACGTGACATCGAGAACCAGTTCTCACGCCAGAAGTCGTCCAGGTGATTGCTGTTTGTGAAGAGCTGCATGCAGAATCCGTCGATGCTTGCCTTCCAGCCTAAGCTTTCGTGACCGAGAACCTCCTCGGCGCGTGCAACGAATTCATCCCTCTCATCTTTTCCCACGATAGAGAATTCGACGCGCCCCCTGGTGGCTGTTATGTAGTTGTATCTGTTGCTCGCCTGCATCGTCGGCCACCAACATGAGAGACGAAGCCTGTCGCCCAATATCAGTATCTGCCAAACTTAATAGTGCAGCAGCTGGACGTAGCCCAGCCGATCAGGAGTCAACTATCAGCATTCTTGCAGACACCATGGAAGCGTTCCGGGTGCAATGTTCGAGACCTTCCGCAAGCTTCAACGTCGTCCCTGTCTTTGCGAGAGATGTTGACCCGTCCTTGAGGTCGATTTCAATTTCACCTTGCAGCATGTGGATAACATGTCCCTTGGCGCACCAGTGGTCAGAGACATAGCCCGCAGGATACTCAACGATTCTGAGACGAACGTCTTCATCTTGGTAGGTTCGCCAGAATGCACTTCCTGTCTTCCCGGGGTGTTCCTCTCTTGGAACATGTTCCCAGTCAATACTCACGTAGCTACTCTTCGTGCCCTCTGTCAAGTGCTTTCGCTCAGCCGATGCACAAGCTTTCCTGATATTTGCTTTTCGCGCACGGGCTAATGGTACGGCCAAATGTCTCAGTAGAGCGGATGTCCCGACGCATGTCTGAGCACCTGCAGGCTGGAGCGCTGGAGAAAAGCGTGCTCCAGTGCAACGCAGACTATGCGGTCAATCACCCGCGCAAATGCGAAATATGATTTCGCTAGCTTTGCTTTGTTAGAGGCGAGAGCATGACATTGCGCAGCTCCAAACGGGCCCAATCAATTCAGCCGTCACCGATACGGAAGATAATCGACCTTTCTGAGTCGAGGCCTGACATAATTGGGCTTCACGCGGGTGAGCCTGACTTTGACACACCGAAGCACATAGTCGAGGCTGGATGTCGAGCCCTCCGGGACGCTTACACTCACTATACTCACGGCGCTGGGCTGTTGCAGCTCCGCGAGGCGATCTCACGGAAACTCCTCGGAGAGAACGGGATCGAAGCCGACCCGAAGACAGAGGTCACAGTCACCGCTGGCGGGTTTGCCGCGATATTCGCCACCATTCAGGCGACGATCGACCCGGGCGACGAGGTCATGATCCTTCAGCCCTCCTGGCCCTCGTACGCTGGCTTCGTCCGACTCGCTGGCGGCGTCCCCGTATCCGTCGCGCTGCACGGTCCAAGCTTCGAACCCAGCCGTGCAGACATCCAAAAACACATCACAGAGAAGACAAAGATGATCGTGGTCAACTCACCCAACAATCCAACAGGCTCTGTCTACTCCAGTGACCGTCTCTGGGAGATCGCAAGGTTGGCCAAAGAGCATGACCTTCTCATTCTTGCGGACGAGGTCTACGAGAAACTGGTCTTCGACGGAAACAAGCATTTCAGCATAGCCTCACGATCTGAACTCAGCGATTCCACGATAACCGTGAACTCGTTCTCGAAGACATACGCAATGACCGGCTGGCGCGTCGGCTACGTCGCGGCCAACGAAGCCATCACGACGGATATCCGAAAGATACACGGCTACATGGTGTCCTGCGCTCCATCATCCGCTCAGAAAGCCGCGCTGGAGGCGCTCTCGGGACCGCAGGAGTGTGTCAACGATATGCTTGAGGAGTATCGCCGCAGGCGGGACCGGATCGTTGCAGGGCTGAATGATATTGACGGCTTCGAATGCACGCCGCCGAAGGGAACGTTCTACGCGTTCCCGAGAGTCAGCAAGCTGGGAATGTCGTCGGCTACGATCGCTGAGGAACTACTGGAACAAGCAAAGACTGCAAGCATTCCAGGCGGCGCCTTCGGTGAGGCGGGAGAAGGCTACCTGAGGCTTTCCTTCGCCAACTCTCAACGAAACATTCAGGAAGCGCTTGCCCGGATCAAGGCTTGGCGCTCCCAACGCAAGTCATAGGCTTCTCTACGCGTGGCCAGTTCTTGCGTTCTATGTTGAGAAGACTGCCCACTTGTTGAGGAAGTTCCACCAGTCGTCTTCGCTGATCTTCTCCTCTACCGCGACCGTCCTCAGTAGCGTCGAGAGCGCCTTGTGATGTCTCCTCTCATCGGCCAGAATGGCTTGGAGCAACGGCTTCATCTGAGGATTCCTCAGAGTTCGTGCGATTCTGCGCGCCTGAACGAGCATACGCTTCTCGTTCTTCACATGCCGGTCCAATTCCTTTCTCATATCATAGCGTTCAACTTTGGAGACCGTGGCGCCAGCGGAAAGGTCGATTAAGGTCGCGTACATGTGCGCGTGCTTGGCTGTGTCAAGCTCAATCTCCTTGAAGAGAAGTCTGGGAATGGGATTCTTGGTCTTCCGGGCCATATTCCGAAAGCTTTTCGCAGTATCTCTTTCCAGCATCATCTGCTGCTCGAACAAGCGGACTAACCCTTTGCCTGCCAAGATCAAACACCTAACCTGCAAGAGTACACAGAAAGCCAGCCCAATAATCCTAGCTGAACAAAGAAGCCGGAGTACTGGTAGTGCCTAACCGCCTTTGCCTTCATGGATCTCCTTTTGGTCGAACTTGGCATCATTAGGGGCTCCGCTGTAGCCCTCAGCTTGATCGCCTGGGCTCTACGCCTTCCATCTGCGTTGGGCCAACTGATCGCAGGCATCATCATCGGTCCGTATTGATTCGGGCTCGTCTCGGACTTCACTACGATCGCAGCAATGGCAGAGGTCGACGCCGTGCTGCCCCTGTTCATCGTCGGGCTCCGACTTGACCCATTCGAACTGGTGGCCACTGAAACAATAGTTCTCGTCTTCTAATCTCGCCAGAGAAAGCAGTGGCAACGATGCTTGGCACGCCGCGGATTTTGCCACGGTCGGCGCATATCGCGAAATAGCTTGAAGTAACCGTAGATGCTCATGAACAGGATGGCTGTGCCGGGTAGCTATGACGGATAGCTCAGCAATCGCCGTGGTGTATGAGGTCGGCATTCTAATCATAGCCGCTTCACTGGCTTCTGAGCTCTTCAAACGAATTCGCTTGCCCGGGCTAATAGGGCCAGTCTTGGTCGGTCTCATCATAGGCGGCCCCGGCGGATTTGGCCTCGTCACAAACCTGACAGTCATCGAACTTCTTGGAGTGCTCGGCTCGATTCTGATTCTTTTCACGATCGGGTTGGAGTTTGAGGCATCAGCGTTGTGGAGAGCCGGCAAAGCAGCTTTTCTCCTCACGACGGGAGGCGTCGCGATCTCGCTGGGGCTAGGCTACTTGACCGGTTATCTGCTCGGTTGGTCCTATGCTGAGGCATTTCTCCTCGGCGTTGTCATGGCTCCAAGCGGCACCAGCGTTGTGGCGTCCATCCTCAACGCAGAAGGTCGGGTGGACTCGAAAGCAGGACAAACGCTTCTGACGGCCGTTATTGTCGATGATGTGGAAGGGGTTCTTCTGCTAAGCATTGCGCTGGCCATGATTTCGGAGAGGACATTATCAGTGTACGAGGGCGCACGAATAGCCGCCGTGGCTGTGTTCTTCATTCTTGCATCGATCTACGTGGGCGGGCGCCTCTTTCCATTAGCTATCTCACGATTCGCGAAAGCTCTCTCTGACGAGGTTCTTTTCGCCATCTTCCTCGGTGTTGGCTTAGTCTTCGCTTTCGCTGCCACTCAAGTCGGCCTAGCCGCCATAACAGGCGCGTTCATCGTTGGCGCAGTCGTTCCCTACAGCAAGATTGGCGAGAAGATGCTTCATCGGTCGTTCTTCATGAAAGAGATATTCGCCGCGGTCTTCTTCGCCAGCATCGGGCTTGCGATAGACCCATTTGATATCATCAGATACCTTCCCGTCGCACTCGTCGTCTGCGGGACAGGGATAGCTGCGAGACTGTCCGGTGGACTGATGGGAGGAAAAATTGCGGGACTAGGTGGGAAACAGCTCACGACATTGACCGTTGGTCTGGCAATCCGAGCAGAAATGTCGCTCATCATTGCCCGAGAAGGCATTGCCACCGGCATAATCAGGAGCGATT
>CAZUTN010000006.1:0-23034 GCA_964623365.1 uncultured Candidatus Bathyarchaeia archaeon | reverse complement strand
CGCATCCCGCTCGCTTTGGAGGGAAGAGAACGGCCCCAAACATATCATTGTGACCTCGGGGCTCGCGCATCACGAAGCGCCTAAACCAATCATGCTTTGACTGCATCTGTGCCTTGACCTCGGCCATGGACGCGCCTCGTACTCTTCGGAAACCGGTCACGATGCGAGTTGGTTCCCCGGCTGTGTGGGTATCTACTATTGAGTACTCCTTCGTTGACAATGTCCTCAACCGTTCCTAGCGGGCGATGTCTATGAAGGCTCTGGCGGAATCGTCGCCGAGGGATACCAACCATCCGCTCCCAGGATCGGTCCTTCGAAACAGCTGCCCCACTAGGTTCAACATAGATCACGAAACTGACTCGGTCAATGCTTGACGAAGCTTTCGCGTGGAGTCATGGTCCACCTTCAGAGATGCTTCGTCGATCACAACGCCGTAGTCTTCTCTGGCGCTCTTGACGGAAACGTATCCATTCATGACATCCAATCTCACGAGCCCAGGATCTCTTTCAAGTGCAGATCCGTAGCCTCCTCCTCCGCCGCCTTCTAAGCTCGCCAGGTCGTTAGGCTTCAATCTGAGATTCGTGAATTTCCGCCAGTGTTCGACCCGTCCGTCATTTCTGTAGCACGTGAATGCGTTTGGGCGTCCTGGTCTGCCTCCGAAAAGCCCCCAAGGAGGCGTGTAGATTGCCCTATCAAACGTGAAGGTCATGCCTGCCTCATGATCGAGTATTCGATAATCCTTTCGGACGCCCAGCCCGCCCCTGTACCTACCAGGTCCGCCTGAGTCTGGAATCAATTCATAACGCTCCACAAGAAAAGGATACTTGACTTCGATTACTTCATTTGGAACGTTGTACGTATCACCATGGGTCATAGAAAACAGCCCTGGCTCGCCATCTTCAAATGGTTTTCCGCCGTACCCCCCGGCGACTGGTTCAGGTATTACGTACCTCTTCTTCGTCCTAGGGTCTATGCCATATAGGAAGTCGGCGTAGGAATCGCCGAAGTGCCCTGCCCTTACCTTGTCCGGGAGGGCAGGGGCCAGAGCCTTCAGGACAAGATCTCCAATCGATGTCGCGGGTACTGGCCAGAGGCCGATCGCAGCAGGGGGGATTGGGTCAAGGATTGATCCCTTGGGCACTTTCACCTTCAGAGGCTTGAAGAATCCTTCATTGTTGGGCAGGAAAGGCGTCGTGACGATCTTGAACCCGTATCTAGCAGACGATATGGTCGATGGCAAGGGCATATTCATTGGGCCTCTGCACTGAGGCGATGTTCCTGAAAAATCGATGACCATCTCGTCTTCCTTGACCTCGATCATCATCTTTAGGTCGACCCGCTCGTCCAAAGGCTTGTCATCGTTCCCGTCTCCGTCAAGTACGATGTCCGCGCGATACTCTCCCTCGGGTATCTTTCTCACAGCTTCCCTTGCCATCTTTTCACCTTGGTTCAGTATCTCCTGAACAGATGCTGTGAAGGTCTGCTCGCCGTACTTCTCGATGAGATCAACGAATCGTTTCCCACCGGTCCTGGTAGCCGCCACCATCGCACGTACGTCGCCTAGGACCGGATCCGGCATCCTAGAGTTCTGCCTTATGAGTCGGAAGATGTCGTCGTTTGGTCTTCCTCTCGAGTAGAGTCTGACAGGAGGCACTCTGAGTCCTTCCTGGTAGACTTCCACTGTATCGCTGTACCATCCACCGGGATCCTTTCCCCCCATCTCCAGCGTGTGCCCACGAAAGGCGGTGAAACCGAAAAGCACGTTGTTGTGGAAGACAGGATAAAGGCAAGTTATGTCCGGGGTGTGCGTACCACCACCGCAATACGGGTCATTGCATATGATAACGTCCTCTGGCTCCAGCTCATCCCTTCCAATCGTCTCGTAAGTTGCTTTGATCGCTTCACCAAGATTCGCCAGGAATATCGGTAGGCCTGATGTCTCTGCGATGAGATTTGGCTCCCGGTCAAACACTCCGCAGCTGAAGTCGACAACCTCGTGTAGTATGGGGCTATAGGCGGTTCGTTCCATCGTGATTCTTATCTCCGCACACGCTGCTATGAGGCCGTTTCTGACAACCTCAAGAGTAATCGGATCGACAGTCATTCTAATTCCCTCCCACATTGATCAGCAGATCACCGTAGGTGTCGACTGTCAGCGTTTGGCCGGGGTGAACCAATGTAGTGGAAGTTGGTTCCTCTATGACCGCTGGTCCTTCGATGATGTTGCCAGAGAGCAGTCTGTCACGTTCGTATGTCGGACATTTGACGAAATCGTTTTCTCTCTCAAAATACACGGGCCTCGTCCCTTTGAATGCGTCCTCGGAGGGTCGTCTCGGTCCGCTTCCTATTTTTCCGAGTTTTGGCTTGCTTAAGACACCGATCGCTGTGACCCGTAGGTTCACAATCTCTTTGGGCTCCTGAGGCGCGCTGTGACGGTAGGTCTTTTCGTGAAGTTCATCGAACCTGTTGCATATTGACTGCTTATCCTGCTCGGCGACATTGTCTGACATCAGTGGTATGGTCAGAGTATGTTCTTGTCCAAGATAGCGAATATCAATTGCCCTCAAGAAGTGAATATTGGATTCTTTCACTTTCTCTTTCCTAAGAATCGCCATGCCGTTCCTCTCAAGAGATCCATATGCTTGATCGAGTTCGTCAACGTCGGCGTCCGCCACTGGTTTCACAAACGTCTGAACAAAGTCATGCCTGATGTTTGTAACAAGCATCCCCCAAGCGGAGAAATTGCCAGGAACCTTTGGAACAACAATCTTGGAGATACCCAGTTCTTTGGCAAGCGCGGCGACATGCATAGGTCCCGCTCCGCCAAACGCTACTGCAACGAGCTCTCGGGGATCATACCCCCGCCGTATGGTCATAGCCCTTAGCAAGGCCGACATGTTTGCGTTGACTATCGTGACTATTCCGTACGCTGACTCGATCACGTCCTTCTTGAAGAAGTCCGCTACTCGCTCAAGTGCTTTCCTAGCTAGGTCAGGAAAGACTTTCATCTGCCCCCCAAGAAAGTACTCGGAATTCAGTCTTCCAAGGAGAAGATCTGCATCAGTGACTGTTGGTTCTGTTCCTCCGGCTCCGTAGGCGGCAGGGCCTGGATCCGCCCCTGCGCTCTTCGGGCCCACGTGCAGAGCCCCAGCCGAATCGATCCAAGCAATGCTACCGCCACCAGCCCCGATTTCCATAAGATCGACCACAGGTATCCTTAGAGGATAACCTCCGACTTTGTACTCCATCGTCACTCTGGGCGCGCCTCCCTCGATGAGGCCGCTCTTCGCGGTTGTTCCGCCCATGTCATACGATACGATGTTGTCGTGGCCGAGCATCTTGCCCAGGATCGCGGCGCCTATGACGCCGCCCGCCGGTCCTGACTCAATCATCCCGATTGGCTGCGTTCTTGCCGTAGAACAGGTCATTGTCCCTCCATTAGATTGCATGATAAGCAGATCCTCGCTGAACTCTCTGGCGGTCAGTTTCTGCTCTATGCTCTCTAGGTAACGTTCGACCACGGGCATCACATGTGCATTCAATATCGTTGTGCTGGTCCGTTCGTACTCTCTGTACTCTCTTGTGATCATATGTGAAAGCGAGACTGAGACGTTAGGCGAGTTCTTCATTACGATCTCGCCGATGCGGATTTCGTGAACCGGATTCGCGTAGGAGTTCATCAGGCAGACTGCTACGGAACCTACCTCACTTTCCCGGAATTTCGCGACGGCTTGGTTGACGTCCTCCTCAGCGAGCGCTGTGAGAATACTCCCGTCGTACCGAATTCTCTCATCGACCTCCAGTCGAAGATACCTGTCGACAAGCGGTCTCGGTTTTCTGTAGAGGGGATCGTACATCTCCGTTCTATTGCTTCTGCCAATTTCTGTGACATCGCGGAAGCCTTTCGTCGTGATGAGCCCCGTCTTGGCACCTTTGCCCTCGATGAGGGCATTGATAGCAACGGTGGTTCCGTGTGCTAGGAAGACGCATTTCTCCAGTTGCACTCCAAATCTGTCTACAGCGTCTATGGTGCCTTTTGCGAAGTCCCTAGGAGTTGTCGGAACTTTCTCAAATCTAACTTCACCTGTCTCTTCGTCAAGGAGTACGGCGTCGGTAAATGTTCCTCCAACATCAGTCGCGATCCTGTATGTCATGTCAGAGTCCTCTAGTGAGCCGACATAGAATCGCGACAGTGTTCTATTAAGAACTTTCAGCACGAGGCTTGATTCCTTTGACTTGGCAGATTGTGTGGAGTTCTCCCTCCGTCTCGGACGTACCTGATCCATCAAATGGTTCAGGCGGACAGCCAGTCTCATTGTTGCAGAGTAGTTTCACCTCTCTCCGTAGCCCATCAAGTCACTCTCGGCCTTTTATCGTGCAGGCGATCGTATGGTCCGCCCGTCAATCTATCGGGCGAATCGCATGGTACTCCAAGGACTTGCACGAATAATACTCGGAACCCGCTCCGATCGCAGTCGGACAGGAGTTCTGTACATCCCTGCCGACATCGTGAAAGATTCGTTGTTTCCCTTCTCAGCAAACGAAGAAGTAGTCGTACGAATCGACGGGGATAGACTGGTTGTCGAGAGGAGTCCGCGTTGAGTGAGTACAAAGAAAGCCATACGTTCGGTATGGATTTTGGAACCAGCGACTTCAAATTCGGGCCGATAACGTGTGGAGACGCTCCGAGAGTGCTGTGGAACAGAGGTTACTTCCCCGATCGAGATTCTATAATGATGCGAGCGCTGAATCATGTGCCAGAAGTCGTCGTCGGTGACGATGTCCCCCTATATCTACAATCGTCGGAGGACCTGAGTTCGCGACTGGTCTATCCGATGCGGAATGGCGTGATTGATCGGGGGGACAGCAGAGCGTGGCGCGTTGTCAATGAGATATCACGCTTCGGCCTAAACATGTTTCGACCCAGTTCAGAGAGCGACTTCCGGGGCTTCTATGTAGTAGCGTCGCTCTCCAGTGTTTCAGCGCGATACATGTACGAGAGCCTTTTTGAGGCCATGGCTGAGGCCGCAAAAGAGGGTCTAGTGAAGGCTGTCACCGTCATTTCTCAGCCGTTCGCTGTTGCAATAGGTCACGGAGTGACCACCTGCGTTGTTGTGGAATCTGGGCACGGAAATACGCAGGTGTGCCCAATCAGCAGTTACCCGATTCGAAGCGCGCTCGTCGCGGTGAATCGAGGAGGGGGAGAAGCGAATTCTATCACGGCGGAGATCTTGAAGGATCTGGGATACGGAGACCTAGCTCGTGAGGAAGCGTTTGTTCGTCGCGTCAAAGAGGCCCTAGGTCTTCTCCCACTCAGCCTAGAGAAAGCGGTCAAGGCTGCGCGGGACAACCCTGCCAAGTTCAGAGCGAAGTTCAAGGTTCCTGGCACAAGGGTCGAAGTTGATTTTGGTGAAAAATCGTGGCAGAGGTTCCTGATTGGAGAGTACGTCTTCGACCCTGGAAATGAGTTGTTTCACAGCTACCTAACCAGAGGAATGCCGAGGCCGCGCGATGTCAAGATAGGTGACACCGTCTTTGAAGGCATGATCGATTTCGGGGAAGCAGTTGTTAGGTCTGTCGAACGATGCCCGGTCGAGCTTCAACCTTTGCTCTACAAGGAGATCTTGCTCTCGGGTGGGAACTTCAGTTGGGAGGTCCCAGAGAAGCTTCGAGATTTCGCCACAGACGCTCCTACTAAGATGAAGGTACTGTTGAAGGAGAAGGGCATCAAAGGTGTGTCAGTCAAGATGACAAAGAATCCGCAATACTCGGTCTGGCACGGATGCATCATCTACGGATACGCGGTTCCAGAGGACTACACGTGGAACTGGGAGCGCATGGAGGGGTGGCTGCCTGTCGCAGCCTAGCACGGTCGACATAAGGCAAAGGCTCCGTCAACGTTTCGTGACTGCGGGCCTCACTGAGTCTCCTGTAGCAGGGCCGGGGCCAAACCCAGACATGTTCTTCGAGGGCGAGGGCGCATGCGTCTGTGTGGTCATACTAGACCAAGGGTCATGGGCAGACCGGGGAGTATTCATGGATTCGATCATGAAGGCGTCAGTTCTCGTAGGGAAAGCCAACAGAACGTACATGGCTCTTCCCAAGATGGCGGCTTCTCTGGCTGACGCGAGAGTCTTTCGTGACCGAGGCATTGGTCTCTTCACCTACGATCAACGAAACGTTGAGGAAGCGTTGCCGGCGCGATACTTCGAGACGGCCGGCGCACCTTCGCACCAAGCTGACAAGACTGCAACAGATCAGCTTGAGAATGAGATACGCGAACTTCGCGCCCAGTTCGACATGCTCGAACGAACTGTCCAACATTTGAGCGAGCAGCTGGCGTCCCCGAGGGAAACGCCTTCTCTTGGACAACCAGCCCGAACAATATCTTCCCCGAGTTGTCTATCCGATGTCGCGGTTGTCGATAATCTACCAGCTTTCTTCGCAGGAAATCCCTGGGTGGAAGTCCTCTCAAGGCGCGGCAGGGAAGAAGTGACGATTGCTGGCTGAAAATTCAGGAGCATACGTCCGAGTTCCCATTCGGTCAATACAAGTCGTTGTTGACTTGGAGGATCCATTGGCGCCTGAGCTTACGGTGGAAGACTTCGTGAAAACCCACGGCATTGACCCTGCGTTTCCTCGATACAGGATACTCAACCTAGAGGTGCTGACGTGTCCGGAGGATCAGCAACCAATACTGGCGTCTGAATGCGGCCACTGTCCGAGATTCGTGAGGAGACTGGACAACGTCGCTTACTTCAGGAGGCAGAGTCCGGCCGGTCCGTTTTCTCCTTGACCCTCTTGTTTCGACAGGCCTGAGTGCGGGGCGGTCGCCTCACACAATGCGTATTGCCTCATGAGCATCTTGGTCCTTGGCTTCGCCGCACTGAGCTGTCTTGATGTCTCAACAATGCCCCAGAAGGAGTCACCCAGTGCCCTGTGGTGAGGAATGGCGAAGCAATGAGTTGGTCCGTGCATTCTTCGAAGCCGTCTAGGTTTCCACGACTTCGCACTTCAACCGTTTGAGAACGTTTGCGGCCTCTTCAGCGTTCAACTTCATGGTGTAGAGTCTGCTCGGCGTTCTGAGTTTGAGCTTCACAACGTCTTCGAGACGCTTGACTCTGCACTCTTCCGCGCGTTCCGAGATGCGAACGAACTCTTCGATGTCGCTCATCTGGGCAGGCATGACTATCCGCTCCGAGTCGAACGGAAGCTAGCCTCCTCGCGGTTGATATAAACTCTGTGAGACAGCCCGAGCTACCCGGGCGTTGAGCGGTCTAGCTAGCCTCCGTGCACGACGGGCAGGAACACGATTTCGTCTCGGTCTCTTAGCACGGTGTCGATCCCGTTCAGTGCTCCAATTTCTGTTCCTGAGACGAGAATTACCGCGTTCGGCCTAGGGTCTTTCAGGTCGGCGTCGATCAGACATGCCTCGAATTCGGGACGCTCAATCACGTTCACGAGCTTGGCCACGAGCTGCCGCACCGAGACGGAACCCTCAAGATCAAGCTCAAGCTTCTCCGCGTTTGCAGCCGTCTTCAGGACTCCGTAGAATCTCACTCGAACTCGCAATGTCCGACATCTACTTCGTGCTTCTGCTAGTTGAAGATAAACGTCTCTTCCTCGTAGCGTCGGTCTTCTATCACGGTTCCGGAAGGTTTGCGTGTTATCTTCCTTGCTTGCAAGCCTGCAATGAACTGACGGTTTGCCTCTTCGAGCGACATGTCAGCGTCGGTGAGGATTCGTAGAGGGACGTTCACTCCCAGCGGTCTAGCTGGTATGACATGTCTAGTCACCTTGTGGGGCAGTAGCTGTCCCGTCAGGCCTGCCTCTCGGACCGCTGCCTTGTCGATCTTGGGAAGAGTGAGAATCGCATCTGTCTTCTTGTTCACGAGCATGTCCAGCGCATCGCGTTCTGTTTCGAATGTGATAGTAAACCCCAGCTGTCGAGCACAACGCTCAGCCGTTTTGAGAACCTCATAGACCTGTTGCCCGTCCGCCCCAAGTCCAAGACACTCACCGCTTGCAAAGATCGTTGCAAGGTGGGGATTCTCCATCACGCTGGTCACATCGAACGAGGATCTCTCAAACCTGAGACCGGATGAGGAAAGCGCGGTTTCAAGTCGGCTAGAGCTCAATCGGCCGGACAGTGTCCTGTACCAGACTCCAACTTCGATACTTGGATTGAGGTAATCGACCGCACACACCGGGATGCAGAAGCAGTGCAGTTCTCTCAGAGCAGCCACGCGGTGCATTCCATCGAGGACAACGCACGAATTGGCGTCGACGACTACCGGATCCTTCACCACTCCCTCGTGTAGAAAAGAGTCCTTCAGTTCGGCTACTCGATCGGAGATAGTCTCCTCATGAATAAAGAGAGTGTTCGATGGCGACAGGTAGATTCCCAGATCAACTTTGTCGTGTCTGATCAAGAACTCCGAATTTCTCTTCGTCGCCTCCCCCAACGCCCGAGCCTCTTTTCCTCGATACCGGCCTCCACGAGTCGGATGAAGATGAGAGGATCACAAACGGGGACAGGTAGTCCGATAGTTATGCGAGCGACCTGCGGCATAGCTCAAGGGTCACTTGACGAACTTGACCATCTTAGTTCCACAAGTTGGACAGACAGCGCGTATCATGTTGCGACCTTTCGCGGTCTTCTCTTTCGTCACGCTGTCATCGGGAACAGTCTTCTTCTCCTTGCATTTGACGCAGAACATTTCCACCATCAGCATGCGCCTCCCTTAATACGTGTGGAGTGTACCCCATTCCCTCTCCA
The DNA here is from genome assembly GCA_964623365.1 of uncultured Candidatus Bathyarchaeia archaeon. GTDB lineage: Archaea > Thermoproteota > Bathyarchaeia > 40CM-2-53-6 > 40CM-2-53-6 > CAVPLU01. Next base: position 14,255 of record CAZUTN010000006.1, on the reverse strand, counting down.
TAAAAGCCTTTGCAAACTCCGCCATGACGGCTGGATCGATTACCATCCAATCGTTCATCCTGCTTCCTTATTGATGATCTCGTGAGAACGGAAACAGGCGCCGACCGCCGAAGCATCTACGATTGCAGGATCGCGATCTGCAGGTATCTTGTGGCAGTGTGTCTTTCGGTCTCCGTCCCTTGAACTTTCAGAGAGCGCATGCTGTCCACGATCAATACTCCGGCGATCTGCTCCGATCAAAGCAAGGGATCCGTGTAGTTGAGATGACACGGATCAGTGATTGCGGAGCGCTTCCTTGGTCAACTGCTCGTTATCGACCATGATAGTCTAGGCTGCTGCGGGAGCTTCCTCCTTCTCGCTCGGCTGTTCTTCCTCTTCGCCCAGGCCCAATTGGACTTCAGGGCTCATCTGCATCATGGTTGCTTTCTTGGCTTCTGTCACCTTGAGACGCGTAACATACCCCGCTATCCGATTTCTCAACTTCTTTGAAGGTGATCTCAACAGTTCATTGACCGCCAGCTTGTTTGCCTCATATTCGTTGGTGAATCTGTCTGAGTACTTCTCAACCAGCTCTCTAGCCGCCCGCTTGACGGTCTCCGTGCGAACCTTTCCCAAATCGCCATCTCCGATTGAACGCGAAGGCTTGCAATCATGTGCCTAGCCTAAAAACCTAAGCTTCACGGAGTCAGCGCTTTGGACTCGTATTGTTGGCAGATCGTTCGAATTCCGTGGTTGGATGTTCTTGCTCAGAGTGCTTCAATGGATTCTGCGAGACGGAGACTGCTGGTTGCAGATATGACAGCGAAGGGAGAAACACATGTGTGCATAGACAGTATCTCACATTTCCGTTTCTTTTCCTTGCGGACCGCGATGCTGATTGACATGACAAAGTAGATGAGAAAAGCTCAAAAGCAGCCTCTAAGCGACGCAGAAGTCACTTCCAGCCTTCTCCCGTCGAGAAATGACAAAGCTTAATAGAATCTGCGATTTCAAAGCCTTTTCTGGTTGTTTTGATGCGAAACGGTGAACTTTCCACGGCGGCTGTTCGCAGGCTGATCGAAAAGGCAGGAGCCGAGCGCGTTGGAGACGACGCGGTCGAAGAGATGCGACGAATCCTGGAAGAGTATGCCGTCCGTGTCAGCAAGGAAGCTACCACACTCGCGACTCACGCAGGCCGCAAGACCGTCAAGGCAGAGGATATCCAACTAGTCATCAAACGCTTCCAACAGCCGTAGGTGTTCTCGAGGGTGTTCCGGTAGAACATATTTGATCGACGCTCGGCCGAACCGCCTTGCCCACTGAAAGCAGGGAATCGCCCTTCTGCGTCTGACTGGCAGCAAGAGCGTGCATGGATTCTGGTGGGCCCGGGGCGATTTGAACGCCCGACCAACGGGTTATGAGCTGCGACAACCCTTGCGGGTTTCCGTCGCTCCAACCTGGCTGAGCTTCCCGGGAATCTTCTTTCCTTACGGGCCCGGGCCCAATCCTAGACCGATATTCGCGAGTATTTAGATCTGTAGCCCGAAAGCGCAGCGGGTCTATGCTTTGAACCTTTGAAATGTGATTTCGAGCGCGTCATCTGCCCAGTCGAATCTAGGGACGTTTCTTCTGATTCGCTTGAATCTGTCGGCAAGAGCTTGGGCAAGGATGGGCATCGCGATCGTGGAATCCACGTAGCAAGTAGCCATCCGTGCTCTCGGGCTGTACTTGCCCCAGCTCTTCGCCTCTTCAAGTGTAGCTCCGCTGAGACCGCCCCAATGTGCGGCATCCGTGGTCACCTGAATCGCGTAGTTGTGGGTTCTGTCATGCCTGGTCGCATAGCTCGCGACCACAGCGGACTGTTGTATGAAATTCTTGGGAACTCCACCTCCGAAGATCACCACTCCGCTCTTTGAGCACCTCTCGGTGATCATTGCACTCTCGTCAACATCCTTCATGTGGTCGACGATGATTCTTCTGTCTCCTCTCCTGTTCGCAAACATCATCGAGAATCCCAAGGAACTGTCACAAAAGGCCGGAATAAAGACCGGGACACCCGCCTCGTATGCCGCGATGGAGATGCCGTCCCTGTCTCGCGCTCTCTGTGAAAGCCAAGCCCCCAGCTTCTCAGCGATCTGGCGAGAAGAGTAGGGATAGTTTTCTCGAAGCAGAGAACAGAAATCTCTCTCGATCTCATTGTCCAGTCGGTAGAATTTTCTCTCGTCAGCATACACATCGTACATTCTGTCAACTCTGTGCTTTCTGAGCTGCACATCGTCGACCCTGTCGGTGCCTTTGAAGTGTTTTCCGCCGACGGCTTCGTAGCTATCGTGGTATATCGTCGCACCGGTGGTCACAAGCACATCGATCATTCTTCTCCGGATGAATTGGGCGATGGTCTTTCGCATTCCGGCTGGTACCATTGCTCCCGCGACTCCCATCCAAATGACTATCTGTCGTTTCTTCAGCATTCGAGTCCAGATCTCAAAGGCCTCTCCAAGCTTTCTTCCCTGAAAGGCCATGGAAGCCATTTCTGTCATCAGTTGATCGGTGGTTCTACTGGGCGAGACCTCGAACGGCTTTGTGGGATGCCTCAGGAAGCGTCGGCGATTCATTGATGCTCGCAGTACTCTCATTCAGGTGCTTTTCGTTAAAATCCTTGCCATCGATGTATGTCGGAGGGTTTCCGCAGTCACGAAATCAAATCCGTCATGGTTCTTTGGAGAAGTTCTTTCAGTTGCTGATGAGAGTGTGATTTCGCCTCGGCCAAGCTGATCTCAAGCTCTTGGCGCCGTTCTCTCGAATCGATCGATGGTTGCTAAGACATCTGTGAGGGGAATCCGGTTGTAGGTTATCGGGTAGGCTTTCTCCTCGGACAGGTTCCTGGTAGATTCTTCGATTGCTCCTATTGAGGTGGTCGCGTACAACGTACGCTGGCGGACTTGATCACCGCTTTCCTTCACTAGTTCTCGGAGGCGCCTTGAAGTCGAGTTCGTAGGCCATCCACGCTGTATGATGCGAAGCGCCCCGCATCTTCGGAACTCTCAAGTAGCGAGTAAGGCCGGTCGGCTCTTCCTGGACCTTCATCTCGAAGACGCCATCAACATCTTCCTGCGCTGCCGCCAATATGGCGGTAGGGAACGCTTGCCTATTGAGGGTCACAATGGAATCGAACTTGGCCATCTTGGTCTTGGCTCTGAGCGTGCGGATCAGCTCCAAGGACGAGGTTAGGCCTCTCTTGCGTATGAGCGTGTCAAGCGAATCGAGAATGAAGAGGCCTTGGGGTTTCTTCCCCGCTGGCAAAGCTTTCGATACTACAATACTCAGCTCTGAGAGGTTGTTCGGATCAGCGCTGAACTCCTCGTTGCTCACCATGCCAATCTGCGGAGAGTAGCAGTCAATCACCACAAGGTTGCGCGGTCTCTCCGGTCGGGTGACGTCGACTTCAGTCATGCTCAAGGAGGCGCGGATCTCTTCAGGGGATTCTTCTAGCGTTAGATAGACGACGCGTCGATCCTTCCTGAGAGACCTCGCGACGAGTTCTAGGCAAAGCTCTCTCTTCGCGGTTCCCGGGTCGCCCATCAAGAGAAGCATTACTGGGGAGGGGATCCCTGATGGGACGAGACGATCGATCGTCTCGATTCCAGTCGGTTCTCTCGTGACTTCTTCGAGTGGTTCCCGCTCCTGCCTTTCGGTTGTCTCTTTTAACTCGGTGGAGATTGCTTTCTGCAGAGTGGCATCTCGGTCAGGGTTCAAAGAATAGATCTTCTGTTCTCGCAGCAGACCTATCTCGACTAGCTCGTAGAGGTCGTCTTCAAGCTCGCCGGGTTTCTTTGCCAGTCTTACTGCAAGGCCTTCTACGCTGTCGGCGGTTTTTGGATTGCCATGGAAGAATGTAAGCAACTCCGCTCTGGTATCCGAGCCTAGCAGCCTTTCGAGCGTGCTTTTCTTGGGTGACGACACTTGTGAGCCCTACGATTCTCTTCGGGTAGGTCTTCTCTTGATCGTCTTATCTAGATACCTCTTTTCCTTCGCCAGTCTCTCTGTCCCCCCGCTCGAGGTCTCCATGTCAATGTGACTGGAGAATTTCACTCCGATCTTCCTGCAGATACGTCTACACATGCCAGCAAAACGCAGCTGCCATTCTTTGCTTGAACGGACAAGGACAAGCGCCTGATATCTTCTGTTCTTGGTGAGGTATCTTTGAACAGTCTCCGCCATTGCTGCGAGGGTTTCACTGTCAGGTTCTTCCCGAGTCTCGGTCTGCGAGAATGGGAAGGTGTCTTCCAACTCTGAAGGCACCAGGCCATAAGGCGGAGAGTATCGGCACAGATGCATACCCCGGCCCGCGCCCGTCAGGTTCATGCCTATACTGTCTCTCAAGTCGCTGGGGCTTCGCCTTCCCACAGGCGATAGCAAGACGATCCTCGCTTCTCCCGGAGGCACATAGTCTCGGAGCAGTCGATCAGAGTACATGACATACTCTGGTCTTTGGAGACTCGTTGAATCGAAGAAGAAGATCCCCCTACGTTTCGTTGAGGGAACACCCCAAGTGATGTGGCGCTGGTGTTTTCCAACTCTTCGGAGACCCTCGAATAGGCTGGGGTGACTCCTGCACCTAGCTTCTACGAGCTCCCAGAGTCTTCCCTCGACGATTGCTTCTTTGACAGTCTGTATCTCTTGCAGGCAGGCGGACAGGTTGTGTTCAGCAAGGAATCGGGTTCTCTCAGAGATTGGGCGCGACCTAACCTCGTCGGGGTTCGTACCAGCGCACACGTTGCACCTGCATGGGAAATACCTCATCTGTGCCAGGTGTAGTGTGCCGGTTGGGGTAAGATACCGACCCCTACGTGCGTAGAGGATGTACGCGGCTGAATCAAACAGATCGCACCCAAGCGCAACTGCAAGCGCCAGCATGAAAGGGTGACCCGCACCGAATAGATGGAATGGTGCGCTCGATGGCAAGTTCATCTTCGCCGCAAAGATCATGTCGACCAGATCTGCGAAGAGGTACTGTTCCATCACTTCGGTCGGGCTTCCAAGCGCGTATATGTCGAATCCTCTCTTCGACATTTCACGAGCGCTGTGGGCAACCAGATCCGGGTGCTGTCCTCCTTGTATTGGTCCCACCCATGCTATGTCTCGTCTTGTGATCACTTTCCAGGCTTCGTCGGCTCTTCTAATCGTCTCGTTTACCGTAACAGTCGCGTGCGTCCTGGAAGCCCTCGATCCCGTCGGCACGTCCAAGATAACGGCTATGTCCGTATTGATGGACTGCTGGTATTCGACGATTTCCGAGGAGCTGATTTCGACCTGTCCATACCGAAGAACTTGGTAGGCGCCTGAATCCGTAGCGACGACGCCGGGGAAGTCTAGAAAATCATGGATGTCCACGACTCTCATGCTTCCTGCCCGTCGCTTTACAAGGTACGCATTTGTGATTAGCGCCTTGCAGGCGAACTTGTCGAACATCATCCGCGGGGAGATCTCCTGAGCCAGCGGGTTCACGACGGGAAGCAGTGCGGGAGTCTCAAGCTTTCCGCTCTTTGTCCCAAGGGTTCCTATTCTGCCTAGTACGTCTCGGTCGCCGGTCTCGAAATACAACGTACATCCTTCGGGGAATCTCTGCCCGTTCTATGCAAGCGAGTCGGTTGGACGACACGTGACGCTTCACATTTGCGTCAACGGTCGGCTGCTAGGCTCCTTTGACTTGTTCCTTCATAAACTCCTCGTATACTCTCCGGACTCTTTCCGCAGCTGGTCCGGTTCCTTCTATCAGGCCCTTTTCACCGAGTCTGATCTTGTCCATGATGACGATGACGCCAGCTCCCTCGACTATCTTGACCATCCTCGGGAAGACGCGTTCTACTCTGTCAGCGAGCGCCTGCAAGTCGAATGGTTTCTCCACGCTGTAGATCTGTGCGATGGAGTGTCCTGTCAGGAACAGTTTGTGGGCGACCTTTCCTGACTCGTCCGTGCAATTGGAGATGCACACGCTGAGCGTGTCCGTGTCGACTCCGGAGAGAATACCCGTATACTTCTTTCCGCCATTCGTTTCAACAATGACCGGTCTCTGAATGAGGAGCGCAAGCTCCTCGGAGAACTTCCTGTCGGCTGTAGAAGACAAGCTGATCACCAGCCATACTGGCGCATCAGCGTTAAAAGTGTGTGCTGGTTGATCCTCAAGGTTCTCGGCGTCAAGCTCTCAGACTTTGCCTCTTCGAATGGAGAATCGATCGCGCCTCCTCCAGATCGCTTGTCGCCCAGAGAACTTCAGTCTTGGAAAGGTTCATCCTCGCGCCGCAGTAGGGACAGAGTCTAGCCTTTGTGCCCTGCTTGGCAAGCAGGAAGCGTTGACATTTCGAGCATGCTATGACGAGGTACGTCTTCTTCAACTCCGACCCTCATACAAGATAGTCTGTCAGCAATCGCTGGCGTTCAAGGCTAGACAGCCACTGTACCCTCGGTTGCTTCTGGATTCTCCTTTCCTTCAGGTCTAGAATCGCCAGATGGACCACGCGGCTGGGACGCTCATTGGTGGTGTCAATCTCTGAAATCCTTCTCCATCCGTACTTCTGCACTGCATCCCATAAACAGATGTCGAGAATCTCTGCCAGTAGGTTTTCGCTGACTTTGCGATTCGGCCACCGTTTCCGCTTTAGGCGCCGTTCCAACACGACTGGATTGCAGCGCAGCACAATCACTCTTTCAAGTCTGGGGAAAGAGGCGGTTTTGAATACGATGTGACTGTCGATGACTAGTCCGCGGTTGGTTCGTCTCGCCAGCGAGGTGATCGAGCTTCGGAGCCTGCTAACAGACACTATGCGTGTCTTCCTACGCTCGTCGTATGTGTAGTCGATCCCTTTGCGTGAGAGTAGGTTCACCGGGTTGACGTGTTTCGCATGAACAGCCTTTGCAAGTAGCCGACTGACAGTCGTCTTCCCCGTGCCCGGCGTGCCGGTCACGAGTATTGCCCGCCCCTTCTTAAGTTCGTGCAACCGACTCACGTTTGAGCTGGTTTGGTGCTCCGGGCGGGATTTTCATGACCAGTTCTGTCCGATCATTTTGAACCCGCGTCGCTGGCTTTCTCCGACCGATCGCGAGAGGCCAGCATACTCTCGGTGCCACACGCGTGACCGGGCTATACTACCGGAGCACCGTTCGTCTACGAGGCTCCGCAGCCTTCCTTAAAGGCTTGCGTCACAGATCCTAGTCGGCTAACTAGCTCTATTCTCTCGATTCCATCGGTCAGTCTCGCCGCTTCGTTGCATGTGAACAGAGTTGCCTAGACGAGGTGATGCAGGTGACCTCAGGCCTAGTATTCGGGTACTCCTCCGCCCGGCCCGGCACCCGGTGGCGGAGTTGGCGGGGGCTTCGCGCTAGCTATGACGTCATCGATCCTCAGAATCATCGAAGCCGCCTCAGTGGCGGACTTGATGGCTTGCTCTTTGACCTTGAGGGGTTCGAGAACTCCGCTCTTGAGCATATCTCTTGTTCCGCCCTTGAAGACGTCGACTCCAGTCCACAATCCATCCTTGCTTTGGTGAGCGGATCGTAGGTCAACCATTGTGTCGATTGGATTGAGTCCAGCGTTCTCCGCCAGTGTTCTGGGAACGATTTCAATCGAGTCCGCGAAAGCTTCAATGGCCAATTGCTCCCTTCCTCCAACCTTGCTAGCGTAGTCCTTAAGCCTCTTGGCTACCTCTGCTTCGACTGCTCCGCCCCCAGCAACGACCTTGTTCTTGGTCACAACATCTGCAATGACAGAAAGTGAATCGTTCAGCGCGCGCTCAGCTTCGTCAACCAATCTCTCTAGTCCGGCTCGTATCAGTATCGCAACTGATCTCGGGTTCTTGCATCCTTCGACAAAGACCATCTTGTCATCGCCGAGTTTGCGTTCTTCTGCGAGCCCAGCCGATCCGAGGTCGCTCTCTTTGAGATCCTCAAGGTTTGTGACGACTTTTCCGCCGGTCGCTCTGGCCAGTTTGTCCATGTCTGATTTCTTGATTCTTCGGACGGCGAGAATTCCTTGTTTGGCAAGGAAGTGCTGGGTGGTGTCGTCAATTCCTTTCTGGCAGAGGACCACGTTCGCTTTTGCGGCCGTTATCTTGTCGACCATCTCCTTCATCATCTTGGTCTCTTCGTCCAAGAATGCTTTCATCTGTGTAGGGTCGTTGATTCTGATCTCCGCACTGAATTCTGTCTTCTCGATCTCCAGGGCGCAGTCAAGTAGCGCAATCCTTGCGTTCTTTACTACCTTCGGCATCCCTGGATGGACGACTTCCTTGTCAACAATGATGCCCTTGACCAGTTCGGTGTCGAGGAGGCTCTTGCCCTCCTTCTTGGTCAACTGTACGTTGTCGATGTCGGCTGTCCACTCCGTGCCTCGCTTCTCAGCTACGAGTCTTACTGCTTCGATGGAGATGTCTGCGAAGTGTTCCCTTGCTGGTCCTAGACCTTTGCTGTGCATCGCTGTCATGGCAACCTTCTTGAGCGTGGCTCTATCGTCCGGTTCGACTGGGATAGATATCTCGTCGAGCACTTGCATCGTCTTCTCCGCGGCTTTCTTGTATCCTGAGACAATCATGGTGGGGTGGATCTCATCGTCTAGGAGTGTCTCAGCGCGCTTCAGGAGCTCTCCCGCGATGATTACTGCCGTGGTTGTCCCGTCGCCCACTTCGTCATCTTGGGTCTTTGCGACTTCGACCATCATCTTCGCGGCAGGGTTCTGGACATCAATCTCGTCTAGGACGGTTGCTCCATCATTGGTGACGGTCACATCGCCAAGGCTATCGACGAGCATCTTGTCCATGCCCCTAGGGCCAAGAGTGCTCTTCACAACCTCTGCAACAATGCGCGCAGCGGTCATGTTCGATCTTTGGGCCTCTCTACCTTTGCTCCTCGAGGAGCCCTCTTTGAGAACCAGCACAGGCTGTCCGGCGAGATACGCCAAGTCATCCTTCCTCCAAACAGAGCAGAAGGATACGCGCAAAAGACATCAATAAAAGTCTTACCGATTAATTGCCCAAGGCGCTTTGGCCGGGAGTTTCGGCAGGTTTTTCGGCTAGACCCCCTACCCTATCCGCTCTGACGAAACCACAGCTGGTATCCATGCCGATATCATTGAATGTTCGTGGGAACAACTTCAGGAGCTGCACGCTGATGACGGGCTTTCACGGAATCGGCTCGACGGGATACATAGCGATCTCATATCTGATTCACTCGCTTCACGCCAAGCGAATAGGTTTCGTTGATGTCGCCCACCCTCCTCCATTTGTTTCCACATCGGAAGAGGGTCTGGTGACACCGTTCGAGGTTTTTCGAAAAGGCAAACTCGTGTTCGTCAAGCTTGAGTTTGCTCCTCACAGGACTGAAGAGGCAGGCTTTGCTAGGGCGCTCGCGCGGTGGGCGATCAATGCGAAGGTCAGGGACGCAGTGCTCATCGGCGGACTGGATTCGAGCCTGAGATCCGGCAAGCAGAACGTCAGAATTGTCCCCACTCAAGCATACTTGGCCAAGAAGAACAACTTCAAGTACCCAACCCTAGAGCCAGGGCTGTTCGTCTACGGCCAGCTGGCTGTAATGCTCACTGAATTTGAGATGCGCAATTTCCCTGCGATAGCTGTTCTTCCCTACGCATCTGCAACGGCGGCGGATCCAGCAGCCGCAGCGGTGGCTGTAAGAACAGTCTGCAAGGCCTATGGAGTGAAGGTGGATGTCTCCGATCTCGAAGACGGCGCTAAGGAGATCGAGGAGGAGTTCGAGAAGAGAATGAAGCAAACCTCCAAGTCCTTGCAAAGCATGTATGGATGATTCGAGAATACGATAGGCTCGGTTGCTCTACTGCAAAAAACTTAGAAAGGCGGCGAGGCGGCTTCGGGCCCTAGGCCGATGAATCAGGATGAACATTCGCTTCCTCGGCGCATGTAGGGAAGTTGGGCGCTCCGGCGTCCAAATCAAGCTTGGAGAAAAATCCATCCTGCTTGACTACGGCGTCTTGGTCGACCACGAGATAGGTTTCCCCGTGCACATTTCACCGAAGGACCTCCATGGCATCGTGGTCACCCATGCGCACCTTGACCACAGCGGGCTCGTTCCTATGTTCTACGTGAGGGGCCGGCTTCCAGTGTACGGAGTCGAGCCGACGTTCGCGCTGAGCAACATCCTGATCCGAGACATGATCAAACTCAGCGGATACTACCTGCCGTACGAGTTCATGGACTTGGAGACGATGATGGAACATTCCGTGAATGTGCCGTACCGTCATCCCTTTGAAGTGGGAGACGGAACCGTCACGCTCCTCAATGCGGGCCACATCCCGGGCAGCAGCCAAGTACTCATAGAGGCGCAGGGTAGGCGAATCGCCTATACAAGCGACTTCAACCTCAGTGCCACAAGGCTTGCAGGTGCAGCAGACTGCGACTACGGACATCTCGACGCTCTCATCATAGAGAGCACCTACGCGAAGGAGGATCATCCCGACCGCGAGGAAAGCGAGAAGCAGCTAGTCGCAGCCTGCAACGAAATAGTTGAGGACGGAGGGACGGTTCTGATTCCGGCCTTCGGAGTGGGAAGGTCTCAAGAGATAATGTGCATACTCAATGCTCACAATTTCCGACACACCGTCTATGTTGACGGAATGGCTCTCGAGGCGATCAAGGTGCTAGAAGACCACGAGTCGGCGCTCATCGACCCGCAGCTGTTCAGATCCGCTGTCAAGAAGGCAGAGTGGGTAAGGAACTGGCATGACAGGCGAAAGGCCGTCAAGAATCCTGGCGTGATTGTCTCGCCGGCCGGCATGCTAAAAGGAGGCGCAGCAGTCTTCCACATGGAATCCGTCGCGCGAGGAAGAAAGAACGGAATCATCCTGGTCAGCTACCAAGTCGAGGGCTCTCCAGGGCGAGTGCTTCTCGAGGAAGGCAGATACATGCTTCACGGGAAGCTTCAGAAAGTCAATGCGAAGGTGCTGAAATTCGACTTCTCATCTCACGGCGGAAGGAGCGAACTGCTTCGATGCTTGGAGAGCATCGACAAGAAGGCCAAGGTCTTTGCAGTGCACGGGGAAGAGGACAGCTGTGCAGTTCTAGCCGATTGGGCGAGCAAGCAAGCGGGGCTCAAGTCTCTCGTCCCCAAGGCCGGTGAGTCCTACGACGTATAAACTGCAAAGCGTCGCCCTCATTCCGATCGGTCGAGTTCACGAAGAATCACTCAGAATCCTCAAGCAACGGCTACCAGAAAAGTTCCGAGGTGCCTCCTGTCAGATCGTGAAGCTAGCAACCAACTTTGAGGCATCCTTCAACCCTCGTCACGGTCAATACTATGCAACAAGAATCCTAGCAGACCTTGAGAGGCGTGCGACATCCGTTAGTGAGGACCGACTGCTGGGCGTGACGGACTTGGATCTTTACGTGCCGAATATGAACTTCGTCTTCGGCGAGGCAAGATTACCCGGGAGAGTCGCGATAATCTCAACACATAGGTTGAAAGACACCACTCCCCATGGCGACGTGCAGCTGTTGCCCATCCGAGCTATCAAGGAAGCCGTCCACGAGCTTGGGCACACACTGGGGCTCACGCATTGCGACAAGCCTTCATGCGTGATGTACTTTTCGAATAGCCTGAGCGACACTGATCGCAAAGGTGAAGACTACTGCGAAACTTGTGCTAGCAGGCTGGGACGAGATAAGTGACGTCACATTTCAGGGCAAGCCCCATGCAAGTGGTGCCCGTGATAGTGGCGCTTTCCTTGGCGGGGATTCTCACATACGGGCTGCGCGCCTCCAAGGCCGAACTGGTACCGATCACGGTCTTCCCCGAGACGCCTAGCGGCGCAACCCTGAACGCGTCGATTTTCGTTGTCATGATGGCGGTAGCCGCCACGTCGATCTATCTGCTTCTGAAGTACCAGAGAAAGAAAATAGTCAACTATCTCATCGCGGGGGCGGTCTTCTTCGTCGCCTTCATTCTCCTCAACTGGTACGGCGAGCTGTACGCTACGCAACTAGCACCCATGGTTGACGTCTACGGATACGAATGGGTTGCGCTGACCGCGATTGCGGCCGGGCTTCTGCTAGCGGGGCTGTACAAGGGTCCTCAAGGCGTCAGGCTCGTATCGGTCACGATAGTCGGCTCCTTGACAGGAACCTTCCTCGGCGTCTCGGTTCCAACGATGACCGCCATCGTCCTGCTTGCGGCCCTGGCGGTCTATGATCTGGTTTCCGTCTATCGGGGCCCGATAGGCAAGATCGCAGAAATGACCGACTTGGAAGAGTTCAGGGGAGCAGTATTCAGTGTTGGCGACCTGACAATAGGCATGGGCGACCTTGTATTCTACTCGATGCTCGTCAGCAACGCGATGATCAGTCTCGGTTCCCTGGCCTATCTTGGAGCGTTCGTAGGGGTTACGGTGGGTAGCTTTCTTGGGTTCAAGATGCTCGAGCGAAGGGAGGTATTCCCCGGGCTGCCTCTAGCAATAGGCCTCGGCCTCGCAGCAATGCTCATTGTTGGCCACGTTCAGGCTGTCCAGTTTTGAGAAGTCGGTCAGCCGTCGACCGAACACACTCGCATACGAACATCGTCTCCCCCGGAAGTCTTCGCTTCCGGATCTCACGAACCTCAAATCCGTTTGCATGGAGTTCCTTTCTGATCGCGAGCAAGTCAAGCTCGGTGGAAACCGAAAGAAACGCCCTTCCGCCCTCGGCGAGGTGAGCGCCTAGCCCCTGGGCAAACCTGTGTAAGACATCCTCGCCTCGCCATGCATACTCAGGCCAATCTCTTGGCTTTCCTTCGTAGTACGGCGGATTGAACATTATCAAATCGAACGTATCTCTTTCGACGGGTAGGAAAAGGTCTCCTTGGAGTACTCTGACTCGATTCTCCAAACAGTTGATGGCAACGTTCACCTTGGCACAGCGAACGGCTAGGGGACTGATGTCGGTTGCGGTGACTTGCGCTCCTTTCATCGCGGCAAATATGGCGCAGATTCCCGTGCCGGTGCCGAGGTCAAGCACAGAGGAGCCTGCTCTCAGGCGAAGCTGGTCGAGCGCATCAAGCAGAAGCGATGTGCTGACAAACAGGATCGGATGAAAGACCCCTGGAAACACGACCAGCGGAACGCCCCGTACTCTCTCAAGGACCAGCCTGTCGAGTCTCCGCCCACGCAAGATGACGATTGCGAGCCACAGGATTCTTCGCGAGAGCCACCATTTCCATCCGCGTCTTGCTAACATGCCGGAGCCCGTGATTTCGTTGGGGACGGAAAGACGGGCCCGTCGCTGAGAGAAGCGCGCGGAAGAGGGACGCGGAGCCGACTGCCCGGCAAGCATGCAACTCACGTGCCCTTCGCGCGTCCTATCTTAGGTTGTTAACTTCGTTGATAAGGACCGCAGATTCGACGACTCCAACATGCTGGTACTGTATGTATCCGTTCTTGTCGATGATGAAAGTCGTCGGCGTGGATTGCACGGCATACAGCTTGTAGACCTCTGCTTTGTCTCCAATCGCAATCCACCTCATCAAGTTCTGATCTCGATGGTCTCGCAGAACGCTGTCAGTATCGCCGTAGGGGTCCACGCTGAGAATCACCATGACAGCATCTGCTCCAAACCTAGAACGGAGTTCTCTCAGGTGTGGTTCTTCGCTAATACAGGCTGAGCAAGTTGTTCGCATGAAGTTGAGCACAACTACCTTTCCTCGTTGGTTCGAAAGTCTGAAGGGGACACCGTCGACATCTGTCAACGTGAAATCAGGCGCAAGCGTGTTCGTCGTCGTCTGGACGGGGCTCTGTGGCGGGGCGGAGAGCACCAACCAGATCAGAGCGACAACGAATGCCCCTATCGCGAGGAACCCGATGATCTCGGTTGGGCTACGTTTTCGTCTCGCCCTCCTCTTTCTTTTCAAGCGCAGTCTACCTCAGAAACGTCCAGGCTCATCCGGAAACAGGCTGGTCTAGAACTGGACCTGGAATATAAAACCAGTCAAAGCATCCATTCCTCCTGTGCGCAACGCTTTGGCTGCGCTTAAGAGGAAGCTCCTACATTGCTCGTCTTGCGATGAAGTGGACTGACCTGCTTTGAGGGAACCACCCAGTGAAATGTGCATCTCCACTGAGCAACCTTCGTCCAAGACGTAGCCAAAATGATCGGCAAGTCTTGGTCGGATTCTCGCAGTGTACTGCATCTCATTCGGCTTCGGGTTCTGTTGAATGAACTTACTCGCCCGTGCGCCTCTGCTGGGCGGGAAACAAATCTTATAATGGCTGGCAAGGAGTGCTCTAC
>CAZUTN010000005.1:24888-27495 GCA_964623365.1 uncultured Candidatus Bathyarchaeia archaeon | reverse complement strand
CCAGTCTACCGCCCGCTACTCACGCTCGACGAAGCATACGTGAGGCAACAGCTCGAACAACTCAGACTACCCCAACTCAAGAAGGAGAAAACCGCAACTCAGGTGCCGTCCAGCGCGTACGAAGCCCTCATCGATGAAGTCAGAACGCTTGAGAACCGTCTTCAAGCAGAGCAGCTGGCCCAAAAGATCGCAGCCGAATCCAGAAAGATACAGATCGACTTTCCATAGGACGAGCCTAGACGGCGTGGCATGGACAACGGCCAGAGTAACGCCTGTGGGATTGATCCCACAGGCATCGCTCCAGAGCTGCTGGGCGTCCTAGCAGGACAAGTGGAAGCACCGTGACAGGCAGTGCATCACGCTTGCTTGATCGAAGTCAGCGCGACTATTTCATGCGCCGCTATGGCTATCCCCTGCGTGAACGGTGTGTGCTTGTTCAGGTTCTCAATGCCGGCAGGTGGCGACTGTATCAGGCTTCTCGCCGCATCCAGCAGACGCTCAGCCGTGAGTTCTCGCTGAGGGACAATTTCTGCTAGGCCGAGCTGAAAGGCCCTCTTGGCGTTCCCGTACTGTTCCGTATGGTCTGGGATCGGGACAAGTATCATCGGTTTCCCGAGCATGATCGCCTTCATTATGATTCCGTGGCCTGCTCTCGAAATCACGACACTGGAAGCCTTGAGCAGCTGGTACTGATCCTCAATCCAATCATACACAGTCAAGTTGCCGTTGCGAACAGGGTCAGATGTCCCGTTCGGCTCGCCTCGAGAAACCACAATCTCGTATTCGCTTGGGAAACGCTTCAGAGAGTCCAAGAGCAAGTCTGCAAGCACGGTCCTCTCGGTCTTGGGGCCGCTTATGGCGGCGTAGATGAGCGGTTTTCGACTGGCGAAAAAAAGTGACCCATTTAAAGCGCTCTTGCTCGGCCGCTCCGTTGGCTCGTCCGGCACAATCGGGCCGATCAGCTTGACTTTATTCTTGTAGCGTTTCGGGATCGTCAAGTTGCTGGCGGAGATAGTGTAAGGGGCTGGAAAGTCCGGAATGAGCATCAGGTCGCTTCTGGCCCAGACTCCGCCGAGGAAGGTTCTGAAGAACAGCCAGAATATGTTCACGATCAGGAAGAACAGCCGCTCGACGGGAGTGATCTTCTTCGCCGACGGCTTCCTCACGATTTCCACTCGGAACTGATTCAGAATCAGCGCAACGGGAACGCCCATCAGTTTCCCGGCGATGAGAGAGGAAACGCGGGAATCAGAAAGCACGACATCAGGTTTGAAGCGTTTGATGTTCCTGATCTCAGCTCTGAGTTGGCGAAGGAATCTTCTTACGCCGAGCGAGAAGCCGCTGGTTGCGGCAGTCATTTTGAAGTCGACTGTTCCGTCTTTTTTGACTTTGAATCCGATCGGAACCGTCGGAAGCGTCGGCAGTCCTCGCCTCCGAGCATAGTCCAGTCCCTCCGAGTATGTGGAGTAGACTACTTCCGCCCCCGCCGACGCCAACGCGTTGGCGATAGGCTCGCATCTCGTGATGTGACCGAGCCCAATGCCGCAAGGCGCAACGTAGACTCTCAACGCCGACCGCTCTAGAGCTCCTTGAGGCGCACCTCACCGCTCGGCTCGGTCTCCTCGAAGACGACGGCTTGGAATTTCTCAACACAGGTGTCCTTGTCTAGCCATGCGTCAGGTGGCAGCCCCGCCTTGAGACAACAGTGGCTCAGGAATTCTTCGGCATCCCATTTCCATTCAGGTGCGACCTGCGGAAGCAAGAGTCCACGACGACCGCCTCGTCCCACCACGAGTCCGTCCCGACCGATCTGTATCTCCTTCGGTCGTTCAGCAGGCTCCTTGGCAGTCAGTTTCTCCGGAACCGTCAGTACGCTCACTTCGACTGAAATACTTCCTTTGAACTCCGACAGTTCCACGGGTTCGAAGCGTGGATCACCCGTGGCGGCTTCAATTGCCGACCCTATCGTGGCCACGGGGAGCGGTTCCATTGGCAGGGGATAGCCAATACAGCCTCTCAGTTGCTTCGTTGGCTTAGTTGAGTTCAGGGTTACAAAGACGCCCGACTTCTCGAGCAAATGCTTTGGCGTATCCGCAGGAGGATCGATCACTTTCCCCTTTGAGAGGTACTCAACGATCGCAGTTCTTGCAAGATTCACGAGAAATTGACCGTCGCTGATGGAGAAAGCGGTCGTCATATCTTCTCAGTCTCAGGTTTCCTATTCCGTTCCACTTCGGATCCTTTTCGCCCTTTCCAATACGGCGCTGATGTTTGCCCAATGGCTGCCTTGCCAGTACACTTTGCCGCATTCCGGATTTGAGCAGGTCCAGAACTCCTCGAACACATTAAAGGTTGTCGCGGGGACTTTGCCTTTCACATCTTCCTTGGAGGCTGCTGATATGGGAGATCCGCAGGTGGGGCATCTGGACTCGGTCGTGTTCATCACTAGGTCTAGCTTGAATCTGCTGGCCAAGCTTGCGAGTCTCTGAGCTTCCGTTCGACCCTTCACGAGGTAAGCCTCTGCACCCCTTGCGGTCGCATAGCGGAACAACGCAACATCGGAAGTGAGTAGAACCCTGTTATCCCCGATCGCCTTTGCAACAAGAT
>CAZUTN010000005.1:17776-24788 GCA_964623365.1 uncultured Candidatus Bathyarchaeia archaeon | reverse complement strand
GAAGCCCGAAGATTCTAGCAGGGTTCTCAGCTAGAGCTCGAACGATTCTTGTCAAGGCGATCTCTCCACGATTGACTTTGGTCAGTAGTAGGGGAAGCGTTGTCTCAAGCCCAGGTATGCCCGGTTTCACTGCCCAGACATTACTCGCCGTCTTCTCTTCAAGACTATGAGGTGCATGATCGCTCGCCACCACGTCGGCCTTGCCTCCTACAAGTGACCTCCAGAGAGCTCGCGTGTCGCTCGTCTTCCTGAGAGGCGGCACCATCGCGGCGAGTCCCCTCTTCCGACTCAGAGTTCTCTGGTCTAGAAGTAGGTGGTGCGGAGTCACCTCACAGGTGACCGCTGTGCCCGCTCTGCGGGCCGTGGAAATCTCTCTGAGTGCTCGTTGTGTGCTTATGTGACATAGGTGCACGCTTGAGCGGGCGCGACGAGCAAGAGTCGTGATCGTGCGAACAGCTTCTGCCTCGAACTCGGGGGCGTGAGCTCTGAGGAAATCGCGTAGGGAGTTCTTTCCTTCTGCTTGACATTCTCTCTGGATCTTCGCAACTTGTGCTCCTGTCTCCGCGTGACAAGCGACCCGCACCTCGAGAGGCCCGCATTCCTTCAGCGAGGAGACCAGCCTTCTGGGATCATTATGCCATGCCTCCGGGTTCGGCTCGTTCATGTACAGTTTGAACGCAATCGCGCCAGCATGAACCATTCTACGCAGTTCAATTGCTGATTCAGCCAGCGTCGCGTAGAATCCAACATTCACATGAATTCTGGTCTTGGCTCTCTCTATCTTTTCGAGGAGTCTCTCCTTTGAACTGGTGGGAGGTCTGGTGTTAGGCATGTCTAGGACGGTCGTGAATCCGCCCGCGGCTGCGGCGAGTGTCCCGCTTGAGAAGTCCTCCTTGTAGGCGAGCTCCATATCCCTCAGGTGGACGTGAGCGTCGATCAGGCCTGGAATCGCGATCAAACCCTTACCGTCAATGTTTGTCTCGGACTTCGGCAGAAGCGCTGTCTTGCCGATCTGGTTGATGCGGCCGTCTTGGATTGAGATCCCTCCTTCAACGAGTCTGTCTGCTAGGAGAACCTTCACGTCGGTTACGTTGAGCGGCATCACTGACGCTCCTCTTCAGCGCATGGTCTTGCTCGGACTCTACGTTACTGTCAGGTAGGTCAGCAGAAAAGGCCACGGGCTCGGTTCTAGGTCTCCTTCTCTAGGTCTGAGATGCAGTCCGAGCAAAGGAACGACCCGTCGCGCCCCTTTAGGTCATCCGACCATGAACTGCATTGATCGCAGTACCCTGCCAACGCGCTTGTCTCTCGCGGTTCGGCAATTGGTCTGATTCTCGACTTCTCCTCCATCACGTCGATCAAAGCTGGAGTGATCTCCACGATGTCCGTGCTGGTGACGATTCCGACGAGTTTCCCGGCCTCCATCACGGCGAAACGTTTCACTTTCAGCTGCTTCATTCTCTTTGCTGCTTCCCTCAAGTCCAAGGTCGGTTCCACCGTTCCCAGGGGCTTCGACATGATCTTGCCAGCCTTGATCTTGTTCGGATGCAATCCTTTGGCAGCTACTCTGCGAACGACATCCTTCTCGGTTATCATGCCAAGCGGTTTGCGTTTCTTGTCCACGACTACAACGCTGCCGACGTTGTTCCTTGCCATCATCTTGGCGACCTTGGTCACGTCGTCGTCTTCCTTGACCGTGCGGACAGGGGACGACATTACATCCTTCACTTCGACTTCTGGTCGGCCTCGAATTGCTGACAAGTGAGACCCCAGTACCGGACCGAGAGAATCATACTTAAGGACTTATCGAGTCCACTACCTCGACTCCGCCAGACGGCAGAAGCCGTATTACATCATCCGTGTTGATTCGCCGCAACTGTTCGCGCGTAGTCTCGTCGGCTTTGCCTCCAAGGATCGCTAGGATTCTTCGCGCGGCTTCTGCGGGGCTTCCCGTTCCTTGGCGTATTGCGGTGTAGATGTTGCATCTACTCTTCACCGCGCTGGGGGGACCCGCCATCAAGAGAGGTTTGCCATCATGCGTTGTCAAGCCCACCGCGAGCCCGAGTTCAACTCCGCGGACGTAGTTTCGTGTGCCTCGGATCATGAATGCCCCTCTAGGCAGGTACTCTCCCGGCGGAGCGGCCTTTGTGACCTGTTCAGGTGTCACCCAGTACGCGTCACCCGAGCGGATCCCGTCTTTCCACAAGCGGCTGTAGGATATGCATGCCTGAGCGGCTTCTCTGAGAGTCTCAGGTTTTGGTCGAGTTCCCTTCGTCTTGACCACAAAGAACGGTGCGCCATGAGCCTCCGCATGCATGACAAGATCTTCCGGGTTGGTGTGTCGTTTGAGGATAAGCTCATTTGAGGCCGCATCTCGTCCGCCGATGACAAGCAGCTCTTCCGACGAATCGAACCATCTGAACTTCTCGAACCATTCTTTCTCTCGTCGAGGTTCTGGCTTGCTGGGTTGCATGACTTCTGTCTCTTTGCTAGCAAGCTTCTCGATCAGAAGCTCAGTCTCCCGGGTGGACGCCTTGAGTCCCGAAAGTTTGGACTCGAGTCGTTTCGCCTTATCGTAGTAGTCGGCGGCTTGATCTTGCGGTCTCCTTCTGACCTCGGCTTCAATTTGCGTGCTATCGAAAACAAACGTTACTTTGTCGCCGCGACCGCTCAGGTCGGCCACATATGGGTAGACCTTACTACCATCAGGGTTCTGCTCCAGAAGGGAACTTCTAATGTCCTCGAGCGACTGTTTCGAGCGCCTGGCGTCCGCTACGATCTTGAGGAGGGTTTGCATTTCGTGAAGATGTCGAAAAATCGCATCCCCCATGTTTCTGAACGTTCTTGCGGAGCTGGTGATCTGTTCCAGCTGAGTTTTCTGAGCATTCAGCCTTCTCTCAAGTTGTTCTCGCTTCTCAACGTACGAGCGTTTCCGTCGTCCGGCCTGTTCAGATGAGGCGATGGCTGTGAAGTACTCATCAACGGTATCGTTGAAACTGGTGAACGTTCTCTTCTTCATCCCCTTGTAGCGTTCGAGTTCGAACGGAGTTACGTCGATCATGCAGGTACCGTCAAACACGATCGAGGGAGCTCTTGAGCCGGCCAATAGGGCGTCTCTCAGTTCTGAAACTGCGTCCGAGATACGCTGGATTTGATCACCGGCCAAGGCCTTTGCTGATGTCGCCTTGGTGACTTGTGCCCGCTCCAGTATCTCCTCCGCGTATACGCCGCCGACTCCGAAGATCTGAGCGAAAGCCTTCACGGCGTCGACGTCTCCTAGGCTTCTTAAGTCTCTGATCTCGTTCACCGTTGCCTCAAGCAGGTTCTTTCCTCTTTGAGGGGGAAGTTTCAGAGGTTGGCCCCTCAGGATGTTTCTGTCTTTCATCCGAAGGTAGTGAGACGAAACGACGACCTTGCCTTGATCGTCGATCAGAATGATGTTTCCTCTTGGCAGAAGTTCCGCAACGATCTTTGAACGTTTTTCCTGCCTCTCTATTTCGATGAATACTAGCCGTTCGAAATTTGGCTGCTCGATACCGATGATCCTCGCTGATCGAACGTGTTTGCGAAAGGCCATGCAGAGCTGCGACGGCTTGGCTGGAGTCTTTATGTCAAACTTGGTCAGGTGGATTCTCTTCGCGGGTTCAATTATGAGGTTCAGGTTGCTTGGATGAATCCTGAACAGGAAGGCGTGCTCGGTGATTTGATAAACGTTATGTATCCGTCCTTCGATTGTGTGCTGCCTCAGTTCAGGAAGGATCGCTGCTATGTCGAAGTTCGTCATCGCGGTCTTCATGACGCAAACACACATAAGACGCCGCCCGGAGCGTAACTGGTCTTGAAGCCCTCTTCCGTCGTGTACTGGTCAAGGTTCTTCATAGCCATTGCTACCGGAATTGGATCTGTTTTCGCGTTGAATGGAGTTGTCGGCGAGGAGTCGGCTACGCTTGTCTACTCGACTCTGGCTATGTTGGTGTACGGGCTGACCGCAGCCGTCTATCGCCACGTGCTGCACTACGGCGAGGCCGAGTTGAAGGGAAAGAACAGGTACATCACTCTTGGAATCGGCACGTTCATCTTCGCGTGGCTGGCAGCCATGATTCTGACCTGTACGGTGCTTGGTCTTCACTGAGCCACCGTTTTTGCCTCTTCGGCGTGGTTCCGTGTGTTGTTCGTGAGAGTGTAGACGCCAGCTCCCTCCATGACCTTGACCAGCTGTACCAGGCCTGAGAAGTATCCTCTGTCGTAGTCGCCGTACAAGGGGCTTGCGGCGTTCTGTGTGAATTCCTTCATCAGCCCTTTGAGGGATTTCCTGTCATTTTCCTTCTTCGCGAAGAACAGGTAGCTGTCGTTGTTTGCCTTCCTTGTGAGGAGGAGGCCTTCCAACGCCTTGATGTAGCCTCTGCTCCATTCAGTGCTTCCAATCTTGGGTCTGAGGTCTTCCAGTTCTTTCTCCGCGTCGGTGATTCTCCGCTCGACGATCAGTCGAAGGTACTTCTCTACCTCAGCTTCAGGTAACGTTCCAGCCACCTATCTTCGCCTCTTGACCTCGTCCTCTTCAGTGATGTCTCTTATTCCTTCCTCTGTGATCTTGAAGATCCGCTCACCCTCTGGCAAGTACGGACTCGACACAAGACGCGCAATCCTAACCGGCCCGCCAGTCGCTCGTCTCAAGAAGATTCTGGTATGACTGGTGTGGGCGACAATGTGCCCTCCGACTGCCTCAACCCCCGATGCGAAGAACGCATCCGGCTTCGACATGACTTGATTCGTAACAACTGCGACCGCGTTGAATGCCCGAGCCAGCCTAACGAGTCGATGCATGTGGCTGTTGAGTTTCTGCTGTCGCTCCGCAAGCATCTCACGTCCGAGATATTCGCTGCGGAAATGAGCGGTCAGCGAGTCGACGATGATCAGCTTGATGTTGTTCTCTTGAATGACCTTGTCAGCCTTGTCCAAGATCAACATTTGATGGTCACTGTTGAATGCTTCTGAATAGATTATGTTCTTGCCAGCGGTCTCTGGGTCCAAGCCTAGCGGGGTAGCCATCCTAATGATCCACTCCGGCCTGAACGTGTTCTCAGTATCGACGTACAGTGCGCCGCCGTTGACGCCGCCTTGTTCTACGGGGAGATGCGCGTTGACCGCTAGTTGGTGGCAGAGTATGCTCTTGCCGACTCCGTACTCGCCGTAGAATTCTGTGATGGTTTGGCTCTCGAGTCCTCCTCCGACGAGTTCGTCGAGTTGTTTGCTGCCCAAGGAAAGGCGGAGAACGTTCTGTCGCATCCTCATCAGTTCGTCTGCGCGGACGAAACTCGTGGCTATTGTGTTTCGTGCTTCTCCGATGATCTTGGCTGCCGGTTTCTCTCCAATGCCAGCTTGAGTAAGTTCCTTCACGGTTGCGGTCGCGAGTGATTCAACTGTGTGAAATCCAAGCTCTCTGAGCTTCTCTGCCGTGGCGGGGCCTATACCGGGGATGTCTTCGATGAATTCATATCTCTTCTTCGGCTCAGTCGTCGATTTCTCTTCCTGCTCGGACAAGGGCTTCCCACCATACACCTACAGCCAGACGCGCGGCATGCCTTCGCGCCAACTGTGAGGTTCCATAATCCCAGACTATGCTCACGCCCATACCTGACGACCGCGCATTATTTCAAACTTCACTGCAAACACTCGACACGAGCGTAGGATATAATCGAGAGAGACGGATGAAAGTAGAGCTTGTGCGGGCCGTTTGCAGCAATAGGAACCCGCTACGCAGAGGGTTCTGAACAGGTTCATGCTCTCAATGAAACGATCCGATCAGACGATCCCGATTGCGATATCAACGGATCTCTCTGAGGCATTCATCGATGACCTCAACTGTAGTGTCCAACTGCTCCTTGGTGATCACGAGTGGAGGCTGGATTCGTACAGTGCATCCCTTCACTCCTCCGTGACCGAGCAGGACGCCCTTACTCAGCGCAAGTTCCCTGACCTTCGCCGCTTCGTTGGGAGCAGGAGTCTTCAGTTTCTGGTCTTTCACGAGCTCAATCCCCAACATAAGGCCCAACCCCCTAACGTCTCCAACTAGCTCATGCTTCTGCTGCAACTCGCGCAATCTCCGTAGAACGTGTTCGCCCTTTCGAAGGGCTTCATCCGCCAGCTTGTTCTCAAGGAGATAGTCAATGTTGGCCAATGCGGCTGCGCAGCTGACCGGGTTCCCGCCGAATGTAGACAGGTGGTCTCCCGGTTCAAAGGCGTCGCCTATGTCTGCTCGTGTTGTGCATGCTCCCAAGGGAAACCCGTCGGCTATGCCCTTAGCCATTGCGACTATGTCTGGAGAGACTCCGTAGTGTTCATAGGCGAACATCTTTCCTGTCCTTGCGAACCCCGTCTGAACCTCGTCTGCAATGAAGAGAATTCCATATTGGTCTAGCACCTTCTTCACCTGAGTGAAGTACTCCGCCGGCGGGACAGCTATTCCGGCTTCTCCCATCACGGGTTCTGCGATGAACCCGGCGACATCCCCGGCGGTCGCGTAGTTTACCACGTCATCTATCATCTTTGCGCATTGCACACCACATTCAGGGTATTCCAGTTGCAGGCTGCACCTATAGCAGTACGGAGCGGGAGCGAAAGCCACATCACCCAAGTATGGACCCATTCCGTAGTTCTTGCGGTCTGCTTGGCCTGTCACGCTTAGCGTTCCCAACGTTCGGCCGTGAAATGAACACATCAGGGCTATGATCTGATGCTTGCGAGAGAACTTCCTACCCACTTTCAAAGCAGTCTCAACGGCTTCGGCACCGCTGTTGCAGAAGAACGTCTTCTGCAAGTTACCGGGAGCTATTTCAGCAAGCTTCTTGGCGAGGTCCGTGGCAGGTATAGTATAGTAAACGTAGGTGCAGCAATGAATCAGTCTCTCCACTTGCTTCTTGACAGCTTCTACAACTCTAGGGTTGCAGTGCCCCGCGTTCACAACGGATATCCCGGCGAAGCAGTCGATGTAGGTCTTCCCATCGAGATCGGT